>JBEKQA010000141.1:0-8836 GCA_049520195.1 Bacteroidales bacterium | reverse complement strand
AGTTGAAAAGTACTCCTTCCATAGTACAAATGAAATACAATACTGGTGATATCTTGAAAATAACCGGGATCTCAGGTAAATACAGGACAGTATTTATGATTGTTCCCACAAGTAGCCAGACTGTGATTTTTAATTTTGTCGCATGCACAGATGCCGACGGTAATAATTATGCAGTTGTGCAGATTGGCTCACAGACATGGATGGAAGAGAACCTCAAAACGACAAAATATCAGGACGGCTCAGGCATTCCAAATGTACCCGATAGTGCTGCATGGTGCAATGAAACTTCCGGTGCATATTGTAATTATCACAACGATACACTTGAAGGTGAGCTGTATGGTCATCTATATAATTTCTATGTAGTTGAAGATTCCCGCAATGCATGTCCTGCGGGCTGGCATGTTCCTTCTGATGATGAGTGGAGAACCCTTGCAAACTTTCTTGGAGATAGTGCTGTTGCCGGTCAAAAAATGAAAGAAAATTGTAATACCCGTTGGGCTTATGATGATACTACCTGGGGAACAAACACAAGTGGCTTTACCGGTCTTTGTGCAAATTTCCGCAATTCTACTGGCGCCTGGAGTTTAGCTCCAAACAACGACCATGATTCAAACTACTGGTCTTCTACAATAGATGTTTCGAGTTTTGCGTGGTTTCGGGGGTTACGCTGGTGCTATATTGATTTATTCAGGGCTCCTACGCTGTTCACAGCCGGGTTTTCTGTGAGATGTATAAAATGATAATATCCCCTAATCTTAGGGTAAAGATCAGGTGTTTTTAAGTTGGTTTTATTCCCTTTTATTCAATAACATAGATCTATTTTAAACGTCCGGTTCTTTTGACGAATTGAGATCTGTTATTGTGAAGACTTATTCTTTAATGAAGGTATAAGTATTTAGATTTCTTTTGATAAAATCGACAATTTCACCCATCGCCACTGTCGCTTCGTTAAACAATGGAGCTAATAAGGGATAACAATGAACCATCCCGGGTCCCGGTCTGAATATTATATTGACGCCTTCACGCTTAGCCTTAAGGAAGAACTTTTCTCCATCTTCAAATAATTCATCAGCTTCACCTGAATTGATCAAGATCGGGGGCAATCCTTTTAAATCACCAAACAAGGGTGATATAAAGGGATTAGTTGCCTGATCATTACCTACATAATGCCTGCTGAAAACAGTCCAGGAGTTTAAGGGTGCCAGTGATACTTTATTTTTTGTCCTGTATGAATCACTGGAACAAGTCAGGTCGGTCCATGGCGAAATTGCAACGCCTGCAACAGGCAAGGCAATGTGACGTTCTTTCAAAGCGAGAAGAAGGGCCAGACATAAGCCGCCACCGGCTGACTCACCTGCAATAAGAATATTTTCCGGCTTAAATCCTGTTGCAAGGATCCATTTATAAATTTTTACAGAGTCTTCCAATGCAGCAGGGAAGGGACTCTCAGGAGCGAGTCTGTATTCATATAATAGGTTGGTAATCCCTGTGTCCTTCGCAAATTTTGAAACGAACCCCCTGTGGTCACTACAGGAACCAGACACATAACCGCCGCCGTGAACATATAAGATCAGTTTCTCAGGATCCGCTCCATTTGGTGCCAGCCACTCGGATTTTATTCCTTCAATGGTCTGTTCTTTAACATTGATTTCACTGGGGATCTTCGAATATTTCCGGGCTCCCTTCTCACACAATTTTCTGAACTCCGCAATAGAGGTATCAAAATCGAAAACTTCTTTGCTCAATTTCCCCCGGAATAGGTGCCTGTTTCTCAACAACAAGTTGAATATCTTGCTTTTAAAACTTGTCATATGGTTGTTCTTTTGATCAGGACATTCTGAGAATTTGGATTTAGTATATGGCCTTTCCCCGTAATGAACCTATAAGAAAGAAACAATTGAGGAACTTTATCTCAATATTAGGATGAACTATGCAATTTGATGCATCTGCCGTCCCGGTCTTTTATTTAGGTGCCTTCTTTTTAAGGGGTGTAAGCTTAAATGTGAACCCCAGATGAGTACTCAGGTTATTCCAGACATAGCGGGTCGTCCAGGAATTGTTAGTATAACCCGGACCTGCCAGTTGATCGCCCGTCTGGGAAATGACATAATCGAGTGTGTAAAAGAATCCAAACCTTTCGTTCGAGTCAAAATATACATTATATCCCAATCCGATCACATTGTTGATGTAAGTATCTTTTTCAGTCCAGGGTTGCGTTGAGCCATCACTGAAGGTGATGTCAAGGTTATCTCTGAATCTCAGGTATTGGAAAGCGTAATGAATAAACAAATTTTCGATGCCATCGGGTTTGAAGATATAGAATTTATATCCGGCGATAGCTCCAGAACAGGGAGCCAATTTGTGGTCGCTGAAATTCAATGCATCGTACTTCAGTTCATAAACGATGCCGGCTGAAAACTCATGCCTGCCCGCACGTACATAAGGCGAAACATAGAATACGGTCATGTCATCTTTGCGGTAGTTCTTGTTGCAGGGGAAATTCGTAAATTCACCCACACTCACGCCAAGCTCCTTCGAAATATCACCGGATTGGGGAAAAAGCTGGCTTGATATAAACAAAAACTGAATGGTCATTAAAATCGAGATAATCAATTTCATAAGCCCTGGTTTTACTTTTATCGACTCTATTGAAAGACTATTCTATAATTATACAAAGGTAAATGTTCATAATGCTTTTTATCCGGCTTCAGGCATAAATTTTTTCTGCGATCTGTTTAATTCACTGCATTGTGCCTTTACTAAATTACCTCACGGGGAGCAAATCGCAATACCAGAATCCGCGGGTCACAGGAACCTGCTGTTGGCTTGAGACTTCAACACTCTTTAGTTCAAGGGGCCGAAAAATTCTCTCCCCCAATGAGAAGCAGATGGGCTCTTTAAAAACAGGTCCCGCAAAGCAGAAAGTATGGAACTCACCATTTTCCCCGCAGGGGTCAACATTACCAGGCAGATCAGAAAGAAACGACAGATCGATCTTTCTCCCCAGCCAATCTTCACCAAGGAAAGCATCATTCGTGCAACAGACAATAGCTTCGAATTGACTATCGATGAAAGCCCTGATCAAATCTCCTGTATTCAGTTTCCATAATGGAAACACAGCCTTCATTCCGATCATGGCCAGGTTCCTTTCACGATATTCTCTAAGGTCTTCCAGGAAAATATCACCAAAGATGACATGCTCAATTCCTTCGGATTTGACCCTTGCCAATGTCAGCTCCATCTGCCTCTCATATTCTTCGTTGGTTCCTTCTGAAACCCTGACTTTCAACAACGGAATACCAATGGAAGCTGCCTGCAGATCCAGCAGCTCTTCTCTAACGCCATGCATGGAGATCCGGTTAAATGTATCATTTACAGTGGTTAACAAGTAGCAAACTTCAAATTGCCCTTCTTCAAGAACTCTTGAGAGACAAAGTGCCGAGTCCTTCCCGCTGCTCCAGCAGAATATTGCTTTAGGTTTGTCAGGCATACTCCGGTTTTGAATATGAGAAATATTTTAACTTTGATGAATCAAAATGATTAAAGTTGAGCAAAATTGTTCTATTAGTTTGAAATCTGCAACAGAAAATGAAGATTAATTGTATGCAACCCGATAACCAGCTCGACCCAATGGTTGATGATTACAAGAATTACAAGCTGAATCTCTTCTATTTCAACCGGATTGATAAACGGGCGATTGTCCCAAAGAGAAACAGATGGATGGGTTGGACCGTCAACTTTGCCCATCCCTATGCCTGGTGGTGGATTGCGGGACTTCTTGCACTCATTACCTTTTCTTTCGTAATGGCATTATAACAATAGCATTTCGGAAGTTAAGCAATGCCCGGCGGAATTTACAATTTCGCCCGGTATCCTGAACCTCTTAGCTTGAAATTTTGACTTCTAATACAACTCTGATAACACGGTTTACTGAACTCGGATTCGTCATACCGGGGAATCTGGCTGGGATAACAACCGCTGGATGATTGTGGCGCATGAGGCAGCCGTTCCGGATCCCAATGCGGCAATCAAAGAATCGAAAATCGGGAAATAGCTTTAAGAATCAGGGAAATGGGGAAATAAGAATTATTCTTCTCTGTGCTGCTTATACTTTATGTGCTGTTTTAGTGTCTATTACCTGATATTAAGTCGCTTAAACAGTTCTTTGGAATCAATTTTATTGGGAGCTTCGACAACTCTATCCACGGTTTTTATTAAATAGTCTTTCAGAAAGTCAAAGTCTGCTTTGTCATAAAGAGGGGCATTGAGTCCTACGATATAATCCTTAACCAGGAAAAGTACAAATAATTGAGACTGAGTAGGCACAGCTTTATTCGAGGCTGTTTTTTCCGGCGAATCTCCGACCGGTGCATCATAAGTCCAGAATGCAAATGACTTTCCTTTTTTCGAGGTCTTTAATTCGACTTTGCTATTTGCATTGAAATGAAAGATGTTTTGAAGAGAGTCAATCTCCCATTTGATATATTTCAACTGGAAATCAATATCAGTCAGATTCTCTGGTTGAGTACCTGCAAATCTGTTTTTATTTGCGGTGTAAATCTGAACTACTTTATTATCAATTAGAAAGCAATTGCTTTTATCCGTCTTTTCACGGCTTTGACCTTTCAGCTCGATGTAAAAATAAGTACCGGGATAATTATAAATAAGGATCAGGCTTTCCTTTGTCCCGACCAATTCCTGAGCGCTTGAATAGGTATATATTGCAAGGAATATCAACAGAAATATCTTTCTCATCTGAGATGTTTTTATCAAATACTGTTCTGATGCTGATACCATTAAAAAGTCAATAAAAGTAGATATTTTCTTTTTACTGTAGCACAAAGGAATTCTCTAATGTCAACCACTCACTATTCTTAAGCTCCGTGCAAATTACACGCAAGCCAAAAATTAATATAACTGGATATTAATGCAATACCGAAAATATTCGGTTTGCCATTAGTGGTTTCCCATATTTTTAGTTACGGATTACCGCTACTGCATATAGGTGATATTCAAATCCTCGCGACGAAAGGAAAAATCGTAACCCGTGACGCGTAACGCGTGACACGAAAATTTTTGTACTAGTATTGATCTGATTTCAAAATTCCAATTCCTAATTCCTAATTCAATATTCCTCCCATTTTCCCCTTCCTAAACTTCACCCTTCCTTCAGCTAAACCATAGCATTCCTTCGTTCTTCCTTCGTTCTTTCTTCGATTATAGTATAATCAGAGTATAGCCAAAGTAAATCCGCGGGTCAATCATCAAATACCTCTGATTTACCTCCCAAAAACCAATAATACCTTGAAAAAATCGGCTGATTCAAAGCAAAAAAATCCCGCATGGGCATACCTCTTCCATGCAGGAACTTCCACTTTTAAAGAAATTAACTTTGAATTCTACCCCGATTGCGCCCCACGCCCTACAGGAGAGGGGCTGGGGGTGAGGGGCTTTCCCTCCGCGTCACGCGTTACGACAGGCTATGTGTCAGCAAAGACACAACTTGTCTGTACTACGTTCCCAGGTTTATTATTGACCCGAACCTCGACTCTTCCTCCTTTGTAATCAACATTCTCAACCGTTGACTTATACTCCCATTCGGTGTTTCCTGAAAACTGACTCGGGACTGCGGCTCCGCATTCAATAACATCTCCCATGGCATTAATGATCACAACTCCGACTCCTTCGATATTCCACTTATCCCATACCGAAACGGTAACTACATTCCCCGGGAGACCTTGATATCCGCTCACATCAACATGCTCTATAACCGGCTGCGACAGATAATCAGAGATAGCTGCATGATAAGGATTCAGGTCTGGCCTTTTGTTATTGTAATACTCGCATAGCGCAGGATTATTCATAACATACTGGCCATACTTGACTGCCTTGGCAAACTTGTTATTATTCTCCAATTGCCTTGCACTCCTGATTACCTTCGAGCAATCAGGTCGCTTTGCCATTACAGACTTCCCGTTGTAATTTCTTAATACAATATCTCCAACCTTGCCGGAGTAATGACTGGTTATAACATTAGTAAATGATACCGCCATGATGAATGGGTTTTAAGTTACCTGCAAATATAATAAAAAATACATAACAAAGCAAGTTTTATAAGTAATTTAAAATGCTTCCAAATAACTGAATTCACATTTTACAGTTTGCATTTCATTCCCGTAATTTTTCACGTCTCGAGTTACGATCTCCTCATCATTTATGACTATTAAAAAAATTCATTAGAATTCACAGAGGAATTCATAAATGAATTTTCTTCCTTTATCACTTTGTAATTTGAGTGCAAAGTGCCTGACAGGCAAATTTTTACACTTTGCACGTTGCACTTTGCATTTGTCCTGTCACTCTGTTATTTAATAATAAAAAAAAGCCCGCTTTCGCGGGCCTTTAAGTGTCAGAGAGAACAAAAAGTTCCTTCCCTGGCTGAAGTTGAATCCTGCAGCAAATTATTCAACCTTTATGAACTTACTGGTGGCATTATAATCGGCGGAATGGCTTTTTACGATATACAATCCATCCGGTAACTGAGATACATCAATGGTGACGATCTGACTTCCTGATTCCAGATGCTTCAGTAGATCATAATATCTGACCCCTCTGAGATCGTAAACCGATATTTCAAAATCTGATGTTTCATCCAGTGAATATTTAATATTAAGTGTGGTCTGAACCGGGTTTGGATAAAGAATCATAGTACTTCCGTAGTTGATACTTTCTATACCTTCCGTACTATCCGGTAGTATTAAAGCCTGTGTTATGAAAGTAATCTGGTCCCCATAATTAGTTCCGTAGCTATTTGTGGCATAAGCCCTGACATAATAAAGAGTACCCGGATAGAGACCGGACATCTTGCTAACATAACTGCCGAGCCCGCTTCCATCATTGGTTTTGTTGTTGGCTATCGTCGGGTTGGTGTTGGTACTCCAGCAGACTCCACGTGCCGTGACGAGAGGGTCGTTATCGGAAGTCACATTGCCACCGCCGATGGCAGTTGTCTGAGTGATGCTTGTCACCAAAGCTGTAGTAATGATTTGTGCCGGATTAGGCAATGTTGTGAAAGTGACCTGGTTGCCATAGGATGTTCCCGCGCAGTTGGTTGCATAAGCCCTGACGTAGTAAAGGGTGTTGGGCGTAAGGCCGGTAATAATGCTTGTAAAGATCCCGATTCCAGTTCCATCAGAGGTAGAGCTGTTGGAAAGGGTCGGGTTTGCGTTCGTGCTCCAGCAAACACCTCGTGCAGTGACAGGAGTACCGCCATCGGAAACCACCTTGCCACCACCTGTTGCGGCTGTAGTGGTGATATTGGTCACAGCCGCTGTTTTGACTGTTGGTAGAGAATACTGCAATGTAGTGAAGGTCACCTGGCTACCGTATGATGTGCCGGATATGTTGGTAGCATAAGCTCTCACATAGTAAAGCGTATTGGCCGTCAGTCCGGTAAGGTTGCTGGTATAGCTGCCGGTTCCGGTTCCATCAGTGGTATAGCTGTTGGAGAGGGTCGGGTTGGCATTGGTGCTCCAGCAAACTCCCCTGGCTGTGACAGGAGTACCACCATCGGATGTGACATTGCCTCCACCGGTAGCGGTTGTTTGTGTAATGTTGGTGATAGTTGATGTAGTGACTGTAGGCAATGGATAATGAAGAGTGGTGAAGGTTACCTGGCTTCCGTATGAAGTACCTGAGATGTTGGTGGCGTAAGCTCTCACATAGTAAAGTGTATTGGCGGTGAGTCCGGTGAGATTACTTGTATAAGTTCCTGTACCGGTGCCATCAGAAGTATAGCTGTTGGAGAGGGTCGGGTTGGCATTGGTGCTCCAGCAAACTCCCCTGGCTGTGACAGGAGTACCGCCATCGGAGGTGACATTGCCTCCGCCGGTAGCGGTTGTTTGTGCAATGTTGGTGATAGTTGATGTAGTGACTGTCGGTAATGGATAAGGAAGAGTGGTGAAGGTTACCTGGCTCCCGTATGAAGTACCTGAGATGTTGGTGGCGTAAGCTCTCACATAGTAAAGCGTATTGGCGGTGAGTCCGGTGAGATTACTTGTATAAGTTCCTGTACCGGTGCCATCAGAAGTATAGCTGTTGGAGAGAGTCGGGTTAGCGCTGGTACTCCAGCAGACTCCCCTGGCTGTGACAGGAGTACCGCCATCGGAGGTGACATTGCCGCCACCGGTAGCAGTTGTTTGTGTAATGTTGGTGATAGGTGATGTAGTGACTGTCGGCAATGGATAAGGAAGAGTGGTGAAAGTTACCTGGCTACCGTATGAAGTACCTGAGATGTTGGTGGCGTAGGCTCTCACATAATAGAGTGTATTGGCGGTGAGTCCTGTGAGATTGCTTGTATAAGTTCCCGTACCGGTACCATCCGAAGTATAGCTGTTGGAGAGGGTCGGATTAGCGCTGGTGCTCCAGCAGACTCCCCTGGCTGTGACAGGAGTACCGCCATCGGAGGTGACATCACCTCCGCCGGTAGCGGTTGTTTGTGTAATGTTGGTGATAGTTGATGTAGTGACCGTTGGCAGTGGATAAGCCAGCGTAGTAAATGTGACCTGGTTTCCGTAAGAGGTTCCGGCGCTGTTCGTTGCATATGCTCTGACATAGTAGAATGTATTGGCTGTCAGTCCGGTGAGGTTGCTTACAAAGCTTCCGGTTCCGGTTCCGTTTGTGGTAAAACTATTGGATGTTGTCGGATTAGCCGTGGTACTCCAGCAAACTCCCCTGGCTGTTACCGGGTTGCCGCCATCCGATGTGACATCACCTCCCCCGGTAGCAGTGGTTTGTGCGATGTTGGTTATGGCTGTCGTTGTGACCGTTGGCAGAG
>JBEKQA010000140.1:0-8933 GCA_049520195.1 Bacteroidales bacterium | reverse complement strand
ATGGTTACTGTTAAACCTTGTTCATTCATTCCTGATACTGCCCCTATCATCCCTCCCCAAGTGATCATCATAAAGGGGTATCCATTTTCCGGCTTTTCAAAGCAAACTATTTTATTTATATCGAATTCGTCTCCGATATAAAAATCAAAATTCCTGCCAATCAACAGATCCCCATTTTTTGATTTATCTTTCCAAACCCCAAACGAGGTACAACCGACCATCTTAAAATCCTGCAAAGCATGTCCGATATCATGAGCTGAGTGGTAATTCAGCATCCTCTCATAATTGTTACCGATAAACCTGAATTTATCTGATGCAGATAATGAGATACCATAAATCTCTGATTTATATTCATCCGGTATATAATCTGCGAGATCCCGGTTAAACCAATAAATAAAATATCTGAGGAATTTCAGGTAAGAAGAGGAAGGGATCATGTAATTTATTTCATCAATAAATGCCTGCTCCTGTTTTTCAATCAGAGTTTTAGTGAGTTTCCCTTCTATAACCCCGCGGTCAAATGTTTTGCCCTCTAAATAAAGTTCCCAAAGACCTGAATTTCTTTCCTGAAGCCAATTTCGTCCACATTTATAGAAACCCTCTTCAGGACTGGTTACCTCTGCTCTTGTAATACTCATATCCTTTTCGGCCGGTATTCTCACTTGCGTAACCAGCTGAAACCAAATGCAAATGACAATTATTATCAAAAGCAAAACCCCGATAACACCCAGCACTATTCTTACAAACTTTCTCATCTTCAGACGGTTCTGATTTTTTTCAACAGGTATTCCAGTCCAAGTATTTCTCCACAAGTCAATACTGCCCCGATTGTCACTCCGAGAACTCCATGGATATTAATATTCTGACCGGTAAAATAGAATTCGGGAATTTTTGTTGCTGGCAATAGCATAGTTATTAAAGGTTCTCTGTAATCATGTTGTATACCATACATAGATCCTTCAGGAACTCCATTGTAATCCCTCCATGTCAGAGGTGTTGATGATTCAATATATGAAATAGAAGATGTTAACTCTGGAAACTTTTGTGAGACTAAGTTCAGAAGAGATTTGGTACAATGATCTTTAAATTCTAAATATTCCTCTCCACGGTTACCCTGGCGAGTGTTTTCCCATTTCTTCACCATTCCGAATGGCATCGAGGTCAGAATGATCATATTCTTAGCAAAACTACTTTCGGAGCTGTGTGCAGGAGTATGAATCATATAGTTTTGGGGCCATTTCTCGAAATTATCATCATTCCAAACTGTTTCTGTTTCATGGTGATAATAGTTATAATTTAAAAAGGGGAAAGAGTTATTCTTAAAAACAATGTAGATGGCGAATGAAGAAGATGTGTCCTTAAGATTCGTTATACGGTTAATAAAAGCTTTTCTGAAAAGAAACGGGTTCATCATTTTCAATGTTTTGGAGGGATGGATTCCGGAGATAAACTTTCCCGATGAAAATGAATTCCCTGACTTGGAATTCACTCTATAATATTCGTTCTCTTTTTCAATTCTGTTTATTTCCTCTTCAAGAAAAATATCGCCTCCAAAATGTTTTATACTTTCAACTAAAATGTTGGCTATCTGGTCACTTCCATCTACTGTACGCCATGCACTGGAGATAAAAGAGTGGTTGATCAGAGCCGGAATATAAAGTGGCGTACTTTCCCGATTTCCTGCATATAAAAGATTATTCCCTGCCAGTACAGAGGGAAGTGTTGTATTCTTAGAGATTGAAGAAAAAAAAGTAAATGCACTTTTATCACGGTAATTTTCTTCGGAATGATCCTTTGGCGTTTCCAGATTGTAAAGTGAAAAATCACGGCTAATCTCTTTCAGGCATCTGGTATATCTTTCAAGGTTCTCTTTTTCATTGGGAAAGAAGGAGAGAAGTTCTTCAACAAAATGATCAAACCCAATAGCCAAAGGGTAATCTTTACCTTTGAATCCAATGATATCAAATCCGTCAGGATTCATCCTTTCCATTTTAAGGGACTGAGTAAGACCGAAATAGCTCCAATACCGGTTTAAAGTCTGCCCCGAATCCATTGCTCCGAAATAATGTACCCCGGTATCAAAAACAACTCCTTTACGGGTAAAGGTCCGAAGACATCCTCCTGGCTTTTTATTTTTTTCGAGGATACAAACATGTAATCCTTCCTTTGCCAGGATATATCCGCAAATAAGTCCCCCCAGACCACTGCCTGCTATGATGATATCGTATTTAGGCATAGGTCCTTTCATTATTTGTTTCTGATTATTAAAAGGTTAGAGGAATATCCCGGTTGATGTATTGATTCCATCTTCAATCCCTTGCCGGATACAATCTGGTAAATATTATCATAAGATATCGGGTAAAATTGCTTTGATTTACCCGAAGTCTTAATGAAGCTTTCAATTATATCTAAAACGGATTTTCTTAGTCGTCTTTTTCTCCAGAATCCTCTCAATTCTGAATATGAATCTTTAATCAAAACCATCCCTCCCGGATTCAATCTCTCAACACAGCTTGTAAGTAATTCTCTTTGTTGCTCTTGAGGAATATATTGTAAAACATCATTTAAAATTATTGCATCTTTATTTCCAAAAGAATAAAGGGTAATATCTTCATATATAAAATTTAAGTTCTTGTTTTTCAGGAACCCATTCCTGGCAATGCGAATCTTCTCTTCGTCATGATCAACTCCTGTCAGCTTTCTTGCTGGCGAAGTCAGACTGAGCATATGACTCAGGAACCCATATTCGCAACCAAGATCTAATATCTGGCCTTCTCTTGAAATTAATTCATTATACACCTGGTAATATTTCTCAAAGCTAATTTTAGCTCTTAAGTACATTTCCAAAATCACTCCTTTGAAAATATAATTCAATATCAGCTTTTTACGGTAATAATAACCGGTTCCTTCTTGCTCCATAAATTTTGAATATTCGCAAATATAAAACCGATGGAAGGATTTTGAGCGTTCGGTATATCCGCTTCCCATAATATTGTCCTCGACACCAAAACGATCAAGAATTCTCATACGTAACCCTGTCGGCCTTCCCCAGAACTCCCCACGCCCAAGGAACTCTCCTGAACCAAAAACAACAATAGGGAGTATGTCAATCTGCAGTTTTTCAGCAAGATAAAAAGCTCCTTTGTGGAAACGGTGGACACGATTATCAATATGACGATGCCCCTCCGGAAAGATGAGAATAGAATACCCTTCGCTCACTTTTTCTTTCAGCTTATCGAGGATACTGTCAATTCCTCTTTCTGCATTGAAAAAACTTGCCAACCGGGCGACAGGTCCAAATAAAGGTGAATTCCAAACCCATTCATTTGTAAGAATAATGATCTTTGGATAAAGTCGCAAGAATGCTGGTGTTTCAATCAATGATTGATGATTGCTTATAATGACAGCGGGCTTGGAGAAGTTTTCTCTACCAGGGTTATAAAGCTTGCGGTTTGTTGGAAATGTTACGAAAATATAGGCTTTACAAAATTGGCAAAAAAGCCAGTGGAAAATATACTCTTTCTTTCTTCTTGAACCTGGATACAGAAGGAAAATAAGACTACCAAATATGACCTGAAGGATAGCAATAAGGACAATGTTCCCCCAAGTAATAAAGGTTTTGATAAATATTCGCAGAGTGACTGGATAACTTTCCTTTGTTACCCGTGCCAAAAGAAACCAACGTATAATAAGGGGTTGAAAGATAAACGAAATAAGGACTACTGATATTATGCCGAACACAGAAACGAGCGCAATCGAATTAAGCGCAGGGTGCAGAGCAAAGAATAATGAACCTACACCAAATAATGTCGTAGCAGAAGAAAGAAGGATGGAGGTCTTGTAAAAGGAGATTTCTTTTGTGCCATATCTGTACTCAAACAATAATCCACGCATCATCAATATACTGTAATCTACCCCTAACCCGAATATAAAAGAGGAAACGATGATATTAAAAATATTAAAACGGATACCAGTAATACCCATGAACCCTAATGTGATGAACCAGCTTACAAACATTGGCATGGCTGTAATAAGTCCGGTCTCGATTCTCCCAAATGTGACAAGAAGAAGCAGAGTGACGAAAATCATAGAAAGCCTTACCAAAAGATCGAAATCATGCTTGACATCGGAAACAAAATGATCAGCGAGGATCTCTTTGTCAAAAATGACAGTACCTGGTTTCCCCTCAAATGATTTATAAATGATTTTCTTATCCTCTTGCTTTACTTTGATTAAGGTTGTGACCATTGAAAGGTGTTGACTTTCACTGATATAATCGGAAAGAATACCCGATGTCAGCATCTTTAGCTCTCCTGCATTAAGAACTGTAAGCTCTCCTGTTAAATGCTTAAGAAATGGATCAAATGCGTTCTTTCTGAAATGGAAACTTATTGCGGCTTTATTCAACTCATTATTAAGCACATCAATTCTTCTTTTTGTCCAGAAATGATTCCATTGATTGATCCTTTGTTGTTGAAGTGAGTCTGAAAGAAGTAGTTTGTTGCAACCCGAAATACTATGTACAATGCCTTTACTTTGAAGGTGCTCTAAATTTTTATTAGTATTTTCAAGTGTTTTAAGTGCATCATCAAGGTCCTTCCCGGTTGAAACAAGGTACATCGTCTTTAGTGAAGCCCCTGTGATCTTATCAAGATTCTTTTCCATATTCCTTAGCTTTCCTGGGGTGAAGTTTAAAGCCATCATATCGTCTTCAAACTTAACCCTTGGCAGATAAAGGAAACTAAAACCCGTCGCTAACAAAAGAAGGATTACAAAGACTTTGCTTTGTTCAAAAGGATACTCCGAAACCCAGTCTATAAGTTTATTGTGTCCATTTTCTCTCTTAATATCCCACTGACTCAGAAAGTGCGGAAGAATGACCAGTGCAAAGAAGGCAGCACCTGCCACACTTAGCGCTGCGAACCAACCCAGATCATTTAATACCGTTGAATTTAGGAAAATAAGACAAAGAAACGCCCCTGCTGTGGTCAGACTGCAAATAAAAATAGTCAAATTCATTTCCTTGAGTACCACTATCATATCGCCTTTTTTTTGAAAAAGCGTTATTAAATAAAGAGCATAATCTACTATTAAACCAAGTATTACTGATCCAATTCCTAAGGAAATAACTGACACCGTCCCTTTTAAGAGATATAGGACTGCCAGTGCGAATCCTCCTCCGAATAATGCAGGTAAAAAGCCCAGCAAGGGTATCTTGATACTTTTAAAATACCAGCCTATCAATAAAAAGATAAGGCACAGGGCAACGATTAAGGTAAGGAGGATATCTTTTTTTATCTGGTTAGCATTCCCTACTGCAAATGCAATGGCTCCGAAATATTGTCCATATATCTTAGGTTTGCTTGCAGCAGTAAGCTCTTTAAGGTATTTTTCGAGCCCTTGTAATAATCTCCCATTTCGACTTGTTTCACTCGAAGGGTTTGCCGGTGTGAGAAAGATGAGAAGATTTTTTCTGTCTTTGCTCAGGAGAAAACCATCCACGATGTCAAAATTATCGCCCGCCTGTAATGATTTCAATTTTTTAAGGCTTCGGAATGTCAACCCAAGCGGGTCCTGGATGATCATCTTTTTTAAGGCGAAACCAGCAGGGGAAAGGAGCCTTTTATAATCACGTTCAATTACTGAATGAATGGAGGCAGATGTTATTAAACTATCAAGAAACCTGTAATCATTATCATCCATGTAAACAGGGAGGTGGTTATAAAAAAGACCAAGCCATTCAGTAGTTGAACTATCGGTTACATTCGCTATAATCGCTTTGATATAAGTAGAATCAAAATGATGATGCAGGCTGTCAACAAGAGCCTTGGCATAGTTTACCAGACTTTCAGGTTCAGGTTTTAAGGAAGTATCTGCAAAAGAAAGATTTATGATCAGATTATCTGAAATCTTAATATGGCTCACAACCTGTCCAAAGATTCCCTCGCCTTGAGACCCTGAAAGACTGGTAATGTCTTCCTTAACCCTTATCCGGATCGCAAAAAATAGGATGATAAAAAGGATCGCACCTAGGAAAAGGTAAAACAGCGACCTCCGCTTTTTGAAATAAAGATAAATTTGAATAAAGCGTCGTGACATAGAATTAATTAAAAGCTATGGCTGTCTTTGTCGTTTAATTCTGCTTTGGCAACTTTTGGTTTTCTGAAAATCCGTAAGAGAAAATATGTTATTGTTCCTAGGACAAGTGCTGAAAGAATTCCAAAAATAATACTTCCAACAAGGTATTGTAAAAGGTTTGCTTTTATCCATTCAAGCGACATCCTAGATGAATATTTCACTATATGATCATTGGAACCTGTAATGACCCCCCCTGTGATGTAAGATAATAAGACAATCAGTGGAAGCATGGGAGGAATGCTTATATTGGACGCTGCTACGGTTACAAACTTATTTAACTTCAGAAGAAATGCAACTCCAAATGCAACCAACATCTGGAACCCCCATACCGGCAATACTCCAACGAACACACCTAAGGTCACAGAAATGGCTATTTTAGTATTAGAATCCTCACTGTTGACAATATATTGCTGAATAAATTTCTTTATGGATTTTTTTCGGAGTGCTTTGATGAACCGGAATGGGTTAATCCAAAGTAACGCTGTGAATACCAGAAGGGTATTGGCTATACTGACCCGGGTGAAATCCCGGAATTTTCTGAAATGCGAGACTCTTTCTCCCTTGGGTGCATAGTGTACCCTGACGGGGACCGATGTTATATTGACTTCTTTCCAGGAAAGTCTGACTAATACCTCAACTTCAAACTCATATTTCTTGCCAAAAAATTTCATCCCTTCTATCTTTTCCAGAGGATATAAACGGAACCCCGATTGCACGTCCTCCAACTTGATTCCGGTTTCGACCCTGAACCAGAAGATGGAAAATTTATGTCCAAAACTACTGGTTCCAGGCACGTCGCTGTGATCCATATTACGGGCTCCAACGATAAGTGAATCAGGTTCTTCCTCTATTTTATCAAGAAATTTTAACAGATCATCAGCAAAATGTTGACCGTCAGAATCGATTGTGATGGCATACCGGTATCCTTGCTTTAAAGCATAATTGAATCCCAACCTTAATGCATAGCCTTTACCGATATTTTTTGGAATATTGATAACACAAAGGTTCTCAAATTTTTGAAGTATTTCAGGCGTTTTATCAGTCGCACCATCATTTACAACCATGACGTTTGAAGAATAATTCAACACATTCTGAATTATTTGTTCTAATGTCTTGTCATTATTATAGGTTGGAATAAGAATGCAGCATTTCAGCTCGTCAAATCTCTGCCTGCTTGTCACAATATCGGTCATTCTTTTTCAATAATCCTTTACGGTTCTGGCAAAGATACATTTTTTCAGTAAACGGGGAAAGGAAGGTTTATCATGATTGCTTTGAGTCGATTTCATATCTTTGCAAATTGATCCTCCACCAGCCATTCAATGAAGATATTACTCCTTAATCCACCACGGAGCCCTGAAAATAATATTCTCCGGTTTGCTCCTGAGAATGCTAAGCCGTTTATTCACAGGAAACTAATTGGCCCACCATTGGGATTACTTACGATTGCTGCTGCAGTAAAGGATTTTGATGTCACGGTGTTTGATTCGAAAGGTGAATACGATCTTGATCCAACAACACCCCCATTGAATATTCTTGTACTTCAATTACTTGAGAAGCACAAACCCGATATTGTTGGAGTCACAATTATTACATCTGAATTTGATTTTTCATTGGAGATATTTCGTGTTGTAAAACAATTTAATCCTTCTGTTCTTACTGTAGCGGGAGGATTGCACGCAACACTTTGTACTGAGGATTTTGCCGGCACTACTGCAGATATTGTCATTCCTGGACAATGCGCCAATATTTTTAGAGATGTCGTAATTGCTAGAGAGAAAGGGATAAACTTGGAATCGGTTCCGGGGATATTTCTGAATACAAAAGATGGGTTGAAACAAACAAATGGAAAGATTAGACCTTTGGATGCTGCTAATTCTGATTTTCTGATGCCCGACCGCCATCATCTCGATCGTTGGATAAGTACCTATAAGGTAGGAAATAGTCCTTATCCAAGCACTTATCTGTTCTCTTCACTCGGGTGTCCGTATAAATGTACTTTCTGCTCGATTTGGACCCAATTTAAAGGTAAATACTACCAGCGGACGGTCGAAAGTATGATTATTGAGCTAAAATTGATAGATGACTATCCTGTCGTAAGGTTCGCGGATGCAAATACTGTTGTAGATTATGGTTTTATGGATCTTCTCTTTAAAAGAATTATTGAAGAAGGCATTTATAAAACTTTTATAATGGATATTAGGGCGGATGTTGCTTCGCATTACCCTGAAATGATCGAAAAACTGGCGAAGGGAGGCTTAAAGGTTGTGATTTGTGGATTTGAATCTTTCAGGGATGAGGAATTAAAGAAATATCATAAAAGTTCACCTGCCTTTGATAACGAAGAAGCAGTCCGGGTTTTTGAAAAAAATAATATCATGGTCAGAGGAAATTATGTAGTTCCTAATAATTATGATATTGATGATTTCAAAGCATTAGCTGAATACGCTGACCGGAACCGAGTTGTATACGCAGGATATACTGTCCTTACTCCCATGCCGGGTACGATCTATTATAAACAAGTTAAAAAGGAAATAGTGGATTTTGACTATAAGAAATATAATTTCTTTAACTCAGTGATGGAAACAAAACTTCCACATGATCAGTTTCACGAGGAGATTGGCAAGCTCTGGCTTATAAAAAAAGGGAAAGATGTCATTTAATTGATTTGGCGGGACTGTGAGGAATTTTGTGTAAACGATCTTTGACTGTGTTTAAAGGCTAAATTACAAAAAGATGTTAAATTTAAAGCCACAAACACAGATGAAAATGGAAGACGATGTTCCTTTTGAGAT
>JBEKQA010000139.1:0-9010 GCA_049520195.1 Bacteroidales bacterium | reverse complement strand
CTTATATTACAGATGCTGTTGAAATTGATGAGGAAGAAATGAAAAAGATTGAAGGATCGCAAGTCATTGTCATTAACGCACTTCGGAAAAAAAAGCATTATTCCCATTTCAGTCTGTCGGAAGCTGTTACAATCCTGGAAAGATTAAAGCCCGAAAGAGGTTATCTCACACACATAAGCCATCAAATGGGCTGCCAGGAAGATATGCAGAAAGAGCTTCCTTCTTTTATTAATCTTGCTTACGACGGACTGAGAGTAACACTCTAATCATTTCTTTTTCTGACCATTTTAAGAGTCAAAAGATTCATGGCGTCAGCATCCATTCCTTCAATATTATTCTGTACAAACCTAAGTACCTGATCATAATACAAAATAACTATCGGGGCATCAGCCATTATTATATTTTCTAACTGTCTATATTCCCGATAGCGAACAGAATCTTTAGTGCAGGACATTGCTTTATCAAAGAGAGCATCGAATTCTTTATTATAGAAATGGGTATAATTGGGACCTCTTGGAGAAAAATTCTTACCATAGAAGAGAGAAAGATAATTTTCCGCATCAGGATAATCGGCAATCCAAGAGCCACGGAAGAATTGTAGTTTAGCTTGCGCTTTCATTTCTTTTAAAGCTGCTGGTGGTGAAATATCAATATTTAGATCAATACCGATTTCTCCGACTTTATATTGAAGGTATTTACAGATATCCAGATAATCAGAAGTCGTTGAAAGGGTTATTGGAGATAGACCCTTCCCACCAGGGTACCCAGCTTCAGAAAGCAATTTCCTTGCTTTTTCAGGATCATAATTGTAATAGACTGCCGTCGAATCGTATGATGGCATACCTTTAGGAATTATCCCATTCTCTCCTGGGATTCCGATATTATTCTTAAGGAAGCTTATCATGTTCCGGCGATCAAAGGAATAGTTAATTGCCTGTCGAATCTGTTTAATGCGTAACGGATTGTTTTTCATTAACTCAGATGAATTATCGACCAGAAATCCAAGATATTCGGTATTGAGGTACGAATGAGCAAGCAGTTTGAATTTTCTGTCAAATACGGGTCTTAATTTTCCATCATGAGTTAACAGGGCATCCTTATAACCCGGATCAATACCGGACATAAAATCTAGCTTCCCTTTTAGAAATTCAAGAAATGCGGATTGTTTATCGGACAGGAAGGTAATTGCAACAGCATCAAGATAAGGGAGTCTGTTTCCGTGATCAAATTCAAAATAGTCCGGGTTTTTAACCAGTACAAGTTTTACACCTTCTTTCCAGAACTTAAATTTAAAAGGACCTGTACCTATTGGATTCTTGCGGAAATCGGTTCCATATTTTTCAACCACTTCGTGAGGAATGACCGAGCAGTAAACCATAGTTAAAATGCCCAAAAAAGGCGGGAATGGCTTTCGCAGATGAATAATAAAGGTCGAATCATTCAAATCATTAAATGAAATCTCCTTTCCATCTCTATCAACATAATTAAAAATCCAGGCACCGGGTGAAGCAAGTTTCGGATCAATAATCCGGTTAAAACTGTATTTAACATCAGAGGCAATCAACCTTCTCCCCTTTCCACCAAGAAATGCCTGGTTGTCGTGAAAATAAATATTTCTCCTCAAATGAAAAATGTACTCCCGGCCGTTTGCAGAGATTTCCCAGGATTTTGCGATACAGGGCAAAATCTCAAGATGAGGCCCCAATTGAACAAGTCCGTTATATATCTGGTGAGTAGCCCAGATATTTGCCTGATCGCGGGCAAAAGCCGGATCCAATGAGGTAATGTTTGCTGCCTCATTATAACGGAATACCGTTTTTCCGGTTTCGGAATCCGTTTGTCTTGAACAACTTATAATTAATGATGCAAGACAAAGGAAAATGAATCCTTTCATTTGTATTGATATTGATTCAAGGGACAAATGTAGAAATTTTCAATCTCCGGCCTAATCAATAAATATGAATAATAAAATGTAAATTTGTCTTCTTAAACCATGATATTATCATAAAATGAAAAAATTTGTCCTCTTGTTGTTCTTGACTCTCCTTGCATGTATCATTGTAAGATCTCAGGAAATCAGAAGAAGCGGAGCATATTATTGTTCTCTGAAGAAATCATCAATGAGCCAACATGAGCTCGCAATTCTTAAACAAGCATTTACAGGAGGTCCTGCTCATACATATGATGTACTAAGTTATACCATAAACTTAAACATCTATAATAGCTTTTTTACTCCTTATCCTAAATACTATGCAGCCGGAAATTTAATACTTATTAAGGTCGATACTGCACTGAATTCAATTGACCTGGATGCCGATACGACCTCTCTGACCATTGATTCAGTAAGTATGGCCGGGATTTCCTTCACCCATATTAAT
The DNA here is from genome assembly GCA_049520195.1 of Bacteroidales bacterium. Taxonomy (GTDB): domain Bacteria; phylum Bacteroidota; class Bacteroidia; order Bacteroidales; family FEN-979; genus FEN-979. The sequence continues at coordinate 6,632 of JBEKQA010000139.1, read as the reverse complement.
AATATTCTTACGGTACAGCTTAACCGGACATATAGTCCTGGTGAGCAATTTCAGGTGAAGATAAACTATCATCACAATGATGTTACTGACGGGGCTTTTTATGCATTGAACGGCCACATATTTACGGATTGTGAGCCTGAGGGAGCACGACACTGGTTTCCCTGTTGGGATAAACCCTCCGATAAGGCATTACTCGATCTGACCGTAAAAGTCCCGGCAGAAGCCAGGTGCGGATCCAATGGTGCCCTTGTAGATTCTGTAATAAATGGTGATACACTGACTTACCATTGGTCGAGTGCACAGCCATTGGCAACCTATCTGATGGTAATTTCCGCGAGACTTAATTACAACCTGGATATAATTTATTGGCACAAAATAAGTAATCCAAATGATAGTATCCCTTTAAGATTCTATTATAACCCAGGAGAAAGTCCCCAAAACATTGAAACCATTTTGCCGGATATGGCAACTTACTATTCTCAGAATTATATTGAACACCCCTTTCAAAAGAATGGTTTTGCAGCATTGGACAACGAATTTCCATGGGGTGGTATGGAGAATCAGACTTTGACCAGTATATGCCCTGGCTGCTGGAATGAAGATTTAGTGTCGCATGAATTCGCTCATCAATGGTATGGAGATATGATCACATGCGGCACATGGGCTGATATCTGGCTGAACGAAGGTTTTGCAACTTGGTCAGAAGCTTTCTGGACTGAGAAATCAGCAGGCTACACAGGGTATCTTAGTGAAATACAGAATGATGCGAGTACTTATCTTGCACAGAATCCAGGTTGGGCGATTTCAGTTCCCGACTGGGCTATCAATACCCCTTCAGTAGATATCTTATTCAATTATGCAATAACCTATGAGAAAGGTGCTAGTGTGCTTCACCAGATCCGCTATATGCTGGGGGATTCCCTTTTCTTCCGGTTGCTTCCTGCATATTGTTCAGATACGAATTTGAAATTCAAATCAGCAAGAATTGCAGATTTTAATGCAAAGGTCAACCAGATAACTGGCTCTAATTATGATTGGTACTTCAACGATTGGTTATTCCAGCCCAATCATCCTGTCTATCAGAATAAGTACAGTATTGATAGTATCGGAAATGGCCATTGGAATATTACATTCGAAGCAGCACAAGTGCAGACGAATCCGGCATTTTTCCGCATGATCCTGAATTTTAAGGTGAGCTTTGCTAATCTTACGGATACCGTTTTCAGGGTTATGAATGATGCTAATAATCAAATTTTCAGATGGACATTTAACAAAAAGCCGGTCCAGTTCAATTTTGACCCGGATGATGAGATTGTTCTCAAGCAGGGAACTACAACTCTTGGTATAGATGAACCTGAAGCAATTGAAGGTTTTCATCTTTATCAGAATATACCCAACCCTGCAACCACAACAACCAAGATCGTTTATGACCTGGTAAAAGATACGCATGTACACATGGATATTGTTGATATAAGTGGGAAAATTGTAGCTTCTCCTGTTGATGAAAATGCATTAGCGGGAAGACATTGGGTTGATGTTGATCTTTCCAAGTTCGAAGCTGGCAGTTATTTCTATGTGATGCAAACTGGTAGCATCAAACAAACTCGCATAATGATCCTCACAAAATAACCCGATCAGATTTTTGAACCTCATGATATGAATAGGATCCGACTCCTGATTTTAGGGATTGCGTTATTTATTTTTGAAGGATCATTCGCAATGGTTACCGGAGTAGAATCACCAAAAAAACAAATAGATACTGCCCATTTCTATATGTTTCATTCTTATGACGTACTGAAATACAGGCTTAATCTTGATCTTTATAATTGTTATCAAGCTCCTTACTCATCCGGGTTCTTTTCAACCGAAGTTATCACTTTCGTCGTCGATTCTACTTTAAATTCCATCAAGCTTAATGCAGTGGGTTCATCGCTCAACATTGATTCGGTAGGTTTTAGTGCAGTTGGATTCACTCATTCGAATGACACCCTGAAAATCAAGCTTGACCGGATTTATCATCCGGGAGATTTGGTAAATATCAAGATATTATATAGCCATAAAAATGTTCGGGATCATACTGTTTATTCAAATGATGGATTCTTTTTTACTGATAGCCCTCCAGAAGGAGCACGCAAGTGGTTTCCTTGCTGGGACCGGCCATCTGATAAATCCCTTTTTGACCTGACTGCAAAGGTTCCTCTGAATGTCAGACTGGGATCAAACGGCAATTTAGCTGATTCTTTAATAACTGGTGATACAATTTATTACCATTGGGTCAGCCGGAATCCTATAGCAACGTACCTCATGACGATAACCTCTAAAGTTGATTATAAAATAAATATTGCCTATTGGAAAAAGAGGACTCATCCGACTGATAGTATCACTGTGAGATCATATTTTCAGACAGGGGAACATCCGGATTCCTTAACAGGAGCAATCAAATCGATGGCAAATTTCTTTTCCCGGCTTTTTGGAGAATATCCTTTTGAAAAGATTGGTTTTGCAACCTTAAGCAAGTCTTTTCCCTGGGGTGGCATGGAGAATCAAACCATGATCAATTTAACCACAAACGGTTGGCGGGAAGTATTGATTTCGCATGAATTTTCTCATCAATGGTTTGGGGATCTTATAACTTGCGGAACCTGGGCTGATATCTGGTTAAACGAGAGTTTCGCAACCTACTGTGAATCATTGTGGATTGAATATAAATGGGGCAACCCGTCGTATAAATTACAACTTGAGATACGGGCAAATAATTACCTTGCCGGAAATCCGGACTTTGCGATATATAACCCCTCCTGGGCGATTCATACTCCGGATGGTAACCTGCTGTATAACACCATGATAATATATGATAAGGGAGCCTGTATACTTCACCAATTGAGATTTGTTTTGGGCGACAGTACCTTTTTCCATGTCTTAAAGGCATATGCTACTGATACAAATCTTATGTATAAGAATGCCGTAACCTCCGATTTCATCGCCAAGGCAAACAAAATCAGTAAAACAGACCTTAATTGGTTCTTTAATGAATGGCTTTTGCATCCAAATCATCCAGTCTATTCAAACTCATATTCCATCAGGAAATCGGATCGGGAAACATGGAAATTAAAATTATCGCTCACGCAAGTTCAGACAAACACAATATTTTATAAAATGCCTGTTCAGGTTAAGGTTACCTTCAATGATTCAACTTCTACCCTGCTTCGGATATTCAATGGAAGAAATCATCAATTGTTTGATTTCCAATTTGAAAAACAACCAATTTATATTGTATTCGATCCTTTCCGGAATATCCTGCTGAAGGAAGCAACCACCAAAAAGGTAAATAACCTGTCTGAGATCGCTAGTAATATTTGTCTTTCAGAGAATGAACCCGAAACATTGGAAAGTTCGATGACTATCAGCTACAAGGTGCTCAAACCCTCATCAATCAGGATCAGCGTTGAGGATTCATCCGGTAAATTAGTTATTCCTACTGTTTATAGAACAAATGACATAGGAACATACAAATATATTGCAGACACAAAAAATTTCCCAAAAGGGACGTACTTTTATTCTATTGAATCTGATAATTATAATGAAACAGGAATTATGATCAAGACAAAATGATCATCAGGTAGCTCAATAATACTCCCCAGATCAGTTGATGACTACCGCGTTCTTGACCTTGTCCTTAAGCAAAGCCAGGTCATTAACTTCAGCCATCTCAGAGATGTAGTGAAAAGTCAACCCTTTGAGATAGTCGGGTTTAATGTCCTCAATTTCTTTTTTATTGTCAACAGAGAGCACAATATCTTTTATATTCGCCCTTTTTGCAGCAAGGATTTTTTCTTTAATTCCACCTACAGGAAGAACCCTTCCCCTTAAAGTAATCTCTCCGGTCATTGCCATTCTTTCCCTGACTTTTCTTTGAGTAAATGCTGATGCCAGAGAAGTGAACATAGTAATACCTGCTGAGGGTCCGTCTTTTGGAGTAGCACCTTCCGGAACGTGAATATGAACGTTCCATTTACTAAAGATATCAGGATCAATATTAAAGATGTTTGCATGAGACTTTAGATAGGCTAAAGCAATTGATGCAGATTCTTTCATTACATCGCCAAGGTTTCCGGTCAGGATCAGATCTCCCTTACCTTTACTGAGGCTAACTTCCACAAATAAAATCTCTCCTCCTACTGATGTCCACGCAAGACCTGTAACGACGCCGGCAATATCATTATTGATTGCCTTTTCGGCCTGAAATATTGGTGGCCCCATGATCTTACGCAGGTCCTCTATTGAAAGATTTTTTTTAAATTTCTCCTTCGTGACAATTGATTTTGCTTTATTGCGAATGACCTTTGCAATTGTTTTTTCCAGGGTTCGAACACCCGCTTCGCGTGTATAGTTCTCAATAATCTCTTTGATGAAATCAGTACTGAATACCATCCGGGTCATTTTCAGTCCATGTTCGGCCATTTGCTTGGGCACCAGGTGGCGGGTTGCAATCTGTACTTTCTCTTCCATCAGATATCCTGGCAGTTCGATAATTTCCATACGATCACGAAGTGCCGGGTGCACAGTGCTTAGTGTATTGGCAGTTGCGATAAACATGATCCGGGAAAGGTCATATTCCGTTTCAAGAAAATTATCATAAAAGGCAGAATTCTGTTCAGGATCCAAAACTTCGAGCAGGGCAGCCTGAGGATCTCCATTAATGTTCATCCCCATTACCTTGTCAATTTCGTCCAGGACAAAAACAGGATTGGAAGATTTAACTTTCTTCAGACTCTGTATGATCCGGCCTGGCATAGCCCCAATATAGGTCTTACGATGCCCCCGAAGCTCTGCTTCATCTCTCAGGCCACCTAATGACATACGGGTGTATTTTCTGCCTAAAGCTCTTGCTATCGACCTTCCAAGAGAAGTTTTGCCAACCCCGGGAGGTCCTACCAGACATAGAATAGGTGATTTAAGGTCCTTCTTAAGTTTGATGACTGCGAGATGCTCTAAAATTCTCTCTTTCACTTTCTCGAGTCCAAAATGATCTTCATCCAGAACAGTCTGAGCATGATTAAGGTCGAGATTATCCTTTGTATATTCTCCCCATGGAAGCTGGACTAAAGTTTCAAGGTAATTGATCTGTATAGAATATTCGGCTGCAGCCGGATGCATACGCTGCAGCTTACTCAATTCTTTATCAAAGATCTCCGCCACTTCCTTTGACCATTTTTTAGAACTGGCCTGATGAGCTAATGAATTTACTTCCAAAGAATTTGGAGTACCACCAAGCTCCTCCTGAATAGTTTTCAGTTGTTGATTCAGCAGGTAATCCCTTTGTTGCTTATCAAGATCAATCTTGACTTTGCTCTGTATTTGCTGCTTAATATCGAGAACCTGTAATTCACTTGTGAGATAAGAAAGAACGCTGTTTGCCCTTTCTGTAAGATCATTTATTTCAAGCAGTTTCTGTTTCTCTGCAACATCAATATTCAGATTTGAAGAGATAAAATGAACTACAAATGCAGGACTTTCAATATTTTTAATGGCAAAGGCAGCTTCAGATGGGATGTTTGGAGACTTATTGACAATCTGGATTGCAAGGTCTTTGATTGAAGAGATCAGCGCATTAAACTCTTCACTTGCAATCTGAGGTCTTACTGTCTTATCCAACGGTTTAACTCTTGCCTTGATATAGGGTTCTGTCTGTATGGGTTCCTCAATTTTAAATCTTCTTTTCCCTTGTATAATTGCAGTATTGCTTCCATCAGGCATCTGAAGAATCTTTAAAATATAGGCAACAGTACCTACAAGATTCAGGTCATTGAACTCGGGGTCCTCTATTCCTGAATCTTTTTGTGCCACCGTTCCTATAATCCGATCACCTTTGTAAAAGTCTTTGATTAATTTAATTGACTTATCTCTTCCTACGGTTATAGGAATAACCACACCCGGGAATAGAACTGTATTCTTAAGCGGCAGGATTGGAAGTATATCAGGCACATTTTCCGCATTCATTGCCTCTTCATCTTCAGAAGATAAAAGAGGAATAAATTCGGTTTCCGGGTCCAGAATATCTGAAAAGTAAAGGGTTTGCTCTTTCAAGTTTTTTTTCATTCAAATAAAGTCAAAATGTCATGGATAAATCTTTGGATTCAGAATTATCCACATACATCAATATGCGTGCCAAAAAGTTGACTATTGGTAATTGGAGTAAAACCGGGCATTATGGTTTACACGTAACGCTTGTTCTTTAATGTAAGGCGGTAAACTTCAGATAAGAGTTCCTTATCAACATCATCAAATTCCAATCCTCTTCGCTTGAAAACTTCTACTGCAACCTCAATAGCTTTATCGAGCTTGTAATTGTAATGACCTGTTGTTCCTCCCCATGTAAAAGATGGGATGAAATTTCTCTGGAATCCCGGACCAAAAATGTTGGAGTTAACACCAACCACAGTTCCTGTATTGAACATGGTAGCAATACCTGACATGGAATGATCTCCCATGATAAGTCCGCAGAATTGCAAACGGGTATTGACAAAGGTTTGCCTGCCATAGCTCCATAGTTTTACACAATCGTAAGTGTTTTTAAGGTTTGATGTATTCGTATCTGCACCCAGGTTACACCATTCGGCAATGACAGAATG
>JBEKQA010000138.1:0-9013 GCA_049520195.1 Bacteroidales bacterium | reverse complement strand
TTTTATATTTAATGCAATCCTGTTGCTTATTATTATTTTCTTCCGTCACGATATTGCACAGATTTTCAAATTCCCTGAAAAATTCTCTGGCTTTCTTTTCCTGTTACCTTTCAGCACCTTTTTCTTTTGTTCATTCCAGGCAATGAATTATTGGCTAATACGAAAGAAGGCATTTCGTTCACTCTCCATCAACAAGATCTCACGAAGGGGTGCGGAAGGAATAGTTCAGGTGACATTCGGCCTTTTCAAAAATTCATCCGGCCTTTTCTGGGCAGATTTCGCAGGAAGTGTATCCAATAATATCTCAGGGATCAGGCAGCTCCGTAAGACATCGTTCAGCATTCATTACTTTTCCAGGCCGGCAATGATCTCAATGATGAAACGGTATAGCGGGTTTCCGAAATATAACCTTGTACCGCAACTTTTAGGAACCCTGGCGTTGCAATTCCCGGTTTTCATCATTAACCATATGTTTACCAAGGTAGATCTCGGATATTTTGATCTGACCCAGCAGGCAATCCTGGCACCATTTGCACTTATCAGTGTTGCCGTTTCACAGGTTCTTCTCCAGGCGGTGACGAAGAAAAAACAAGAGAGGGAGAAATTCTATCACGATTTCATTAAACTCACATTCCTGCTTTTGGCAGTAGGAGTGACATCACTCGTTGTAATAGAACTCTGGGGACCACAATTATATTCTTTCGTTTTTGGGAAAAAATGGGAGATCGCAGGTGAGTATTCCAGGATACTGATAATCGGATTTATGTTCTTCCTGGTAGTATCCCCGATGGGGGCGGTATTAATGGGACTTGAAGAAATCCGGATCCTGAGTATCTGGAATTTAATCCATTTTCTTCTGATCATAGGATTGTATTTTATAAAAGGTATTTCCTTTGTTACTTTTCTGGAATTATTTGCAGGCATCGAGGTTCTGGCCTTCACAATCTTCTTTATCTTAATTGCAAGAGCAGTTATAAAGTACGACAAAGGATTATAAGTGTTTATGGGATCAGGTCAGGATAAAGCTGTACTTATTTTAGCTGTTATTTATAACTCCTGGAAAGATACTGTCCGGTTTGTCGAAAGTATCAGTCGGTGTTTTGATCAAGACGCAAATCTTATTCTTGTGGATAACAGTGAGAATTCTCCTGATCCTTCTTTCATAGATAAGATTCATGAGTATGATTTTACTACCTATATCAAATCTGAGAAAAATCTCGGATATTTTCAGGGTGCAAGGTCAGGGCTGATGTATTATTTGAAATATAACCCCGTCATTCCCAAATGGATCATTATTTGCAATGTCGATATTATTTTCGACACTCGCCTATTTATGAATAAGCTTAAGTCCCGTGAAAATATCCATGATCTGGGAGTCATTGCCCCAGCCGTAATATCAGATAAATGGAAGACTGATTATAATCCCTTCCGGATGGAAAGGATCCCCTTAAAGAAATTAATCTTTTACCGTGTCATTTATTCCAATTTTTTGATCCATAACGGATATATCCTGCTCCATTATCTGAAAAAGTTCATACTTAAAACCTGGCATATGATCACAGGAAACAGAATTAGTGCTGTCAGCAGATCTGAGAATATCTATGCCCCGCATGGTTCCTGCATTATCTTCAATAAGAACTACTTTGAAAAAGGCGGAACACTGGATCATCCGACATTTTTGTTCGGTGAAGAAATATTTGTCGGGGAAACAGCCGGAAGACTGGGATTGAAGATCCTGTACCTTCCTGAAATTAAAGTCCTTCATTATGAACATTCCACCGTGGGGAATTTTATTTCCCGAAGGATCAACAAATATTACAAGCAATCCATAGAGGATATGATTAATAATTTTTATCAATAAGTAAACTGAGATAAAAACCCTCCGAGATGGAACCAAAAATCAGTATCATTGTTCCCTGTTACAACGAAGCAGGATTTATTCAAAAGTTATTGGAGAATATTATTGAACAGGATTATCCCAGGGAGAAATCTGAAGTTTATATTGTTGATGGAATGAGCACTGACGGAACCCGTGATATTGTTGCAGGGTTTATTCCGGATTACCCTTTTATTCATCTGTTGGACAATGAGAAAAGGTACGTTCCGTTTGCATTGAACATAGGAATTTTAACATCGACGGGTGAAGTGATCATACGCATGGATGCGCATTCTGAGTATCCTCCTGATTATGTTTCCCGACTGGTAAACCAGTTGTATCAATTGAATGCCGATGATGTGGGTGGGTCATGGATCACTTTGCCAGGCGATAAAACGATAAAATCATTGGCCATTGCAACTGCCATGGCTTCTCCATTCGGCATTGGAAATGCCCACTACAGGTTGCCCGTAAATGAAATCCGCGAGGTTGATACAGTTCCTTTTGGATGCTACCGAAAAGAAGTTTTTGAAAGGATAGGACTGTTTGATGAAGATCTCCTTAGAAACCAGGATGATACATACAATGCAAAGCTTAAGAAAAATGGTGGCAAAATATTCCTTATCCCTGATATTAAGATCCGATATTACGCAAGGACATCAATAACCTCAACCCTTAAAATGTTTTACCAGTACGGTTTGTTTAAACCGCTTGGGAACAGAAAAACAAGCAGGCCGGCTACTTTAAGACAACTTATTCCCCCAGGTTTTGTCCTCTTTATAATCCTGAGTCTTATCTCAGGCTTATTTTACAAATTTGCTCTTCTGGCAGGCATCTCAGTTTTAGCATTGTATCTCATTACAGATTTGATTTTTGTATTGTCTATCTCTGTAAAAAATAAACGAGCAGCATTAATCTGGTATCTTCCCTGGATTTTTTTTCTAATCCATATCTCGTATGGAACAGGATATCTGTGTGGGATAATTAAATTTACGATCCTCAGGCAGAAGAAATCATCGGTGGAGCATACCAGATGAGACTGAAAAAGAATTTGTCTGTCACTTTTTCCCAAAAACTTCTTTCTGCAGGTCTTTGTTAATTCCTTCCTTAGTCAGAATACCTTTTTTATCAACCGGATAAAATGAGGAGGGTAAAATCTGGATGTTCATGCTCATTAGCAGATGGTCCATGATGATCAGGAGTAATGTGCTGACAAATGGAAGCGGAATCAACATCACAGGGACCACAACACCGGTACTTTTAAGAATATCTAATACCTGTTTTTTAAATCGCTTTTTCTCTGCATGGGTTATTTTCTCTTTTCTGAGATATTTTGTCAGAATGATGAAGGTCTCTTTTGCCTCGATGGCTTCACCTTTCATCCCAGTTGTATATCTTGACGCCTCTCCTTCAAATGCCCTGGCATATCTGGCAATATTCTCTTTTACCTTTGGCAAGGTAAAGAGCCTGAGAAAATAATTAATAAGTGCAGCAGGAAAAGTTTTCATTATAAAATAAACCCTTTACTGACGATTGAAATTGTCTTCAATATAATTTGAATCGTCCTCTTTTTCCCTCATCTGAAAGTTGATTACTATTTGATTCTCAAAGTTAAAGATTATTTCTTAAATACTTGCCTTCCCCTTTGAATTTTTGTAATATTGCATGCAGTTATAATCTCTGGGCAAATTATACAGATATATCTAATTCTGATAATTATTAAGTGTTAACCTAAAATTGAATCAATATGAGAAAATTTTTCTTCATTCTTTTTGCATTTGCTGTAAGTGCATCGGTATTTGTTTCCTGCAGCAAGGAAAATAACTCTCCACAAGTAAAAGAAGAGACATCCCTTTACGCTTTGGGTTGTCAATTCCTCACCCCTGCACAATATGAAGCTATTCCACTTGCACAGGTAAGTGAGCTAAAAGCTCTTCCTAGTAAAGTCAATCTTACTACTCCTCCGGTCGGCGATCAGGGTAGTCAGGGTTCCTGTGTTGCCTGGGGGACAACCTATGCCGGACGTAGTATTGACTGGTATATCACGATGGGATTGACTTCTTACTCTTATAGTACTGATATTTTTAGTCCAAAATATGTATACGATCAGATCAAAGTCGGCATAAGTTGTGCTTCGGGATCTTATGTAACAACAGGACTGAATTTACTGGAATCACAAGGTGTATGTACATGGACATCCATGCCTTATGATAATGATTGTAGTGTACAACCCAATCAAGCCCAAAAAACAGAAGCTGCCAATTATAAAATAACCAGTTACGGCAAGGTTAGTATCGTAACCAACACCATTAAAACATTACTTGCCACTAATAAGCCCGTAGTTGTTGCCGGCCCTGTAAATATGGCATTTGAACAATTAGGTAACGGACAGGTACTTGGCAGGTTTTCAGGAAGATCATTGGGAGGACATTGCTATTGCATTGTTGGCTATGATGATAGCAAAAGCGCATTCAAATTTCAAAATTCCTGGGGGACCAGCTGGGCTTCACAGGGATTTGGATGGATATCATATAACTATATTACTTCCTGGTGGCAGGAAGCTTATGTAATGAACACAACTGTTCTGTAGAGCTTATAAGAATAATATTGAAGGAAAAGAGGGTGTCTAAAAAAGTGAGACACTCTCTTTTTTTTGGATGACATAAACTAAGAGAAAGAGTTTTGAACACCCTTTGGACATACCCCAGTCGAACCCAGAGCAGAGGAAGTATCACAACCGTATTTCGATAATATTATCCTCCCAATCTAACATCGTTACCAGCTGATTAACTGGAATCACTGCACCACCTTCGCGGTATTTGTTGACCTGGTAACTGAACCTAACAGGTTTGCCATTAATTGAAATAGCTTTTGGACTATAACAACCTTCCTTTACAGTATATTTGAGCGTCACAGTATGACCTAAAAGAGTCAATGAAGCCATAAACCCATCCAAAGCATATGGAATTACCGGATCGATAATTATATTTCCTGATTCAATGCGCAAACCAAGCAATCTTGAAACGATCAGGTCAATATAAATACCAGGTCCGCTGGAATATACCCTCCATCCGCCTTTCAGGGTAAGCTTTCCACTCTTTATTTCTTCGTAAAGTTCATCTGCTTCATATCGATTTCTGAAAGTTACATCTGAGCTTGTGTAATAACAATTTGACTGGCGGATATCACCGCAGGGCACTATGTTCTTGTAAGCTACGGGATTTGCCTGCCGTAATGCTTTCAAAAAGGCATCTGCCCTGCCCGTCCGGGCCTGAGATTCGGCATACCTTATATGTTCATGCATGTACATAAGGCCAATCTCACGGCCAAAGTATGTACTGCTTTCCGCCCGCTGAAACAGTTTCTGAATGCCCCCGTTGTATTTGAGAGGACGGTCCATCAGACGTGCCCCATCAGGCCCTTTCAGGTACATCTCAATGAGATCCTGGTGAAAAACTGCCTGGTCATTTGTAAAAATTTCACTGATGATGCCACGATCCATCGGTAATATGCTGTAATGTATTCCGGTCATGTTATCCCGGGGGTGAAACAACAAACCAATACTGCCATCTTCTTCAATCAGACCGTATCCTGCAACCACTCCATCCTTTAACAGATACTTATTAAAATCCACTTTTATGTGTTCACAGATCTCTTTTAGTTCCTTTGCCTTTTCTGTATCACCTGCTTGTTCATAGACTAAACGGTACTGGTTAAAGGCCTGGTAGTTCATCTCAACGGTCCAGCTTGAGATCATACGTTGGGCAAGATCTTTGCTGACCGGTTGCAGAGAATCGTTCCAGTCACCACCGCCGAATGGAACCAGTGTAGTACCCGGAATAAATGAATTGACAATCATGCCAATAAGCCTGTCGACATGTTCGCTGAGGGGCTTTATCTCAGGTTGAGCACCATTTGCCTGAAAGTAAGGCAATAGCTCATCAAGTATCTTTAGATCGCCGGTGACCTTGATATAGTTACTAAGAGCAATAAGACACCAGTAATATACGTCGCCATGAGAGCTGTCAGCTCTGATAGTTGAATAGCTGTCAAACATCCACCATTGGGGCCACCCTCCATCCGGATTCTGATTTGAGAAAATAATATGCAGAACCTGCCTGGCTTCTTGGTACTTTTCCATGGACAAGAGCAAGTCAATGGGTCCTTGTGCCACATCCCTTGTTCCCCAGGCAGCGCCGCTGAATTGTTCCAATCCATAAGGAGTTAAATAATGTGTAAGTGCGTTCATTCCGAACCATGGCAATATTTCCTGAATGGCTGCAATGTCTTCATGTCCCCCTTCCAGGGAAAGATTTAAGCACAAGTCCTGCCAGACGGATTGTGCATCCCGGCAATCTGAAACGAACTGATCATCAGCCGTTTCAATTTTGACCGGTTGGATACAGGAGCATACTTCACCGATAAAGCTAATGCAGAAATCAAGTGTTTTATCAACCTCAAGAACGAATAATGAACTCTGGCGATATTTATTGTCACTGTATAGTACTTCATCGCTGCAAGCCCTGTAATCAGCTTCGGTACTGTTAATTTTAATTCTGAATTTTGCCTCAGGGAATTTGGCTGCCATCATACTATCGTTTGATGGCCTGGCGATATAATCATTCTTTTTGGTTCCTGGTTCGATCTGCCAGCCATTCAATGGATCAAAATAATGCGTAATCAACAACTTAACAGGTTCCCCTTTCAGAACTTTGAAGTCTAAATTGACCTGGGGTGAGGTTTTTGATGTCCAGGTGCGGACCTGAAAACAGGAATCTTTGTGTTTATATATCCAGCGACAATGATTTAACCCCATCTCAAAGGCCGAAGGAATGCCTAGCAGATATTTCTGCCCATCAATCTCAACAAAGATCCGTTGTCCGGTTTCAGGCGACAGATTGAAAGGACTCCTGCAAACAGAGAGCAGAACATTAAAATTCGTATTCCCCTGGGCGAGATGGGAATTGAAAACCCCATAGGCAAACGAGGTCGTAGATACAATATCTTCATCCGGAACACACCCTGCCTTTGCCTGCATAATATGAGCATGCGGGCGGTCAATCCTGATTTCCTTTGCACCCAGCACGACATGATTGCCAGGGATACAGAAGAAGGACATCAAACGGCCATTTTCATACTCATAATGGCGCCGGTCACTGGGAAAATAATTATCGAAGTCTTGTTCGTTCAGGTCACCGACAGGTAAAAATCCGGAGGTTATAAACAGATTTTTAACCGGTGTTATCAGTTCACCAGATATCTCAAAGGAAACATCATCGCTGAATTCGGATAAAAGGGTATTCAAACGATCCAGATCATTCTCTGAAGTTGCGTCAGGGTGATCCGGTAAATAAGTTACAACAAAAGCACTTTTATGGGTCGCCCCATCAGCCAGTAATACCGGCGATTCCTGTAAGGCAAGGACTGATGATTCTCCGGCATATTCACCGCCAAGCCTGTCAGCAAGCAGGCCTTCAGGAATCCCGGTTTCCCGGTAAGTCTTGCCATAAAATTGCATTCCATCCACACTTCCGGCTACCGTCTTGTTCCTGCATACCATCATTAACCAGGGATTGCCAATTGATTCTTTCATATTCTGACGGCAGCATATTACCGGACCATGGCTTTTATCTTCAAGAATCCGTCGCTCAATATATTGACTTACATAGTATTCGTTGACTAATCCGTCACTTATGGGTTTCAGCCCAGCATCCTGCACATAAATTAAATCAATTTCAACAGGATCGCCTGATCTGTTTACAACTTCGATATTCCATTGCCAGCTTAAGCTTTTAGTCGAAAGCTGAAGTACACATTTATATTCCAGTCCTTTCCAGTTACCCTCAGTCAAAAAACCATGTTCGTTTATTATAAAGCGACTATTACTACCCGGACCTGCTAATGCTGTGTATTCGAAAGGCTTTGTTCTGTTTCTCAAATAAAGGGTCGCACCTGATCTTGAAAACTGAGTTGCTGTATTGAGACTGATTCTGATCGGATCTACCTCAATGCTTCTTACTATTCCACTTTCCAGGAAATCAAAGGAAAGTCCCAGGGAATTTTTAATCTTCATTTTGTGATCTTAATATTAAGAACCATTTCATTCATATGTATATGACTGTATAGTAATGCAATACGTTCGTCTTTGCGGACTAGCTGAACATCCTGACCCGGGATTGTTGCGGATGTTATTTTGCTTACATCTGAACCTTCAAAAACCATCTCCCCTGACAGATCACGATCACCAAACAGGGTAATTTCAAGTTTATTATCGCTGATATTCAAACCGAGAATATCAGAAGTACTATGCAGGATCTTTATTCCGTCTATAACGTCCATGCATACCGGCGTCAGGATGCCATACAAAGCAGGCCACAGAATGCTATCCTGTACATAAGGAACAGAAATATTCTCACCGGTTTGAGGATGTGTATAAGTAATCTTTCCTGTCTGTTCTTCATTGTAATAATTTCCTATGAAGAGAATTGCAGAATGGTCAGGAGTGAAACGTTCCCTGATGACAAGTTTATCATTAGTTGCCGATACAAGCCTGAGTCTTGCTCCTGATTTGTTCAGAATTGCTTCGTAAACCGGCTTATGTCCTTCCGTATCGAATCCGATCCAGGTTCCCAGGTGAATCAAAGACCCACTTCCCAGCGCTTTTGAGAAGCCGCATGCCGAACCATTGATCGACCGGGCAATAATTTCCGCTCCGGAAAGAGGATCTTCAGAATAGATGATAAGCGGGTTGGCGCACTTGATATCTTTAAAGCCCAAAACATCAATAAGCGGTGAATCGATAATTTCTGTCCCTGAGGGTGCGACAGAAACAGCATCCCGGATGATGGCGCAGGGTGACTGTGACATCTCACGGTCAGGGAGATAGGGGAATATAACCAGATTGCCACCAGCTTTGATATAATCGACCAGCGTTTGCTGCTCCCTGGAATTCATTTCATCCGTGGCGAATGCCCAGACTTGCTTGTATTTACTTAATGTATCTACTGAGGTTTTACTCAGATCTATCATATCATAATCGACATTAAGTATCTGAAGCACCTTCAGAAGCCCATCGAAATAGGCCGGTCTCCGGATGGCAGAAGGCGCGAACTGAAGACCGCATTCTTTGTCGACAGG
>JBEKQA010000137.1:0-16671 GCA_049520195.1 Bacteroidales bacterium | reverse complement strand
GGCATCTGCAATTTCAAGTGCCCTATTCTTGGCCTCGTCGAGTAATCTTCCTCTACTGGAAAGAGCTTCCATGCTAAAGGAGTTATCAATATAAATGCTTATCGCTTGTGATCCTTTTATCCTTTTCTGAAGAATTGAGGATGGAAGATAGGGCTGTGCAAAAACCATTACCAGGCATGTTATGGCAAGGAGTCTTGCAAGCAAGATCAGCAGGTGTTTTAACCTGGATCTTTTTTTGGTCTCCTGCTTAATCTCGGAAATGAACTTAACATTGGTAAAATAGATCTTCTTATATCTTCTGAAATTAAAAAGATGAATGATGACTGGTATTGCCAGTGCAGTGAGTGTAATTAAAAACAGAGGTTGGGCGAAGATCATATTTGATGTTGCAAGGAAGCAAAAGTAAAAAAAAATCCCGACGGTGCCGGGATTTTATGAGTTCAATAGATTTGATCTTTACAAAATACCCTGATCCATCATCGCATTTGCAACTTTCAGGAAACCTGCAATATTGGCTCCTTTGACGTAGTTTACATATCCATCTTTACCTTTTCCATACTTTACGCAGGATTCATGAATACTACACATGATCTCATGAAGACGGTTGTCGACTTCCTTCATCGGCCAGCTAAGTTTCATAGCGTTCTGCGACATTTCCAATCCGGAAGTAGCAACACCACCAGCATTGACAGCTTTGCCTGGAGCAAACAAGATCTTATGTTCCAGGAAAGTTTCAACAGCGTCAGGAGTACAAGGCATATTAGCACCTTCAGCAACGCAGATGACACCATTTTTCACGAGGTGTTCAGCATCTTCCTTGGTGAGCTCGTTTTGAGTTGCGCAAGGTAATGCTACATCACATTTCACTTCCCAAGGGTGTTTTCCCTGGATAAATTTTGCATTCGGGAATTCATAAGAATACGGTTTTACGATATCCTGGTTAGAGGATCTCAGTTCAAGCATATATTCGATCTTTTCGCCTGAAATTCCTTCAGGATCATAAATATAGCCATCTGGTCCACTGATAGTAACAACCTTGGCTCCCAGTTCGGTAGCTTTAGTTGCAGCTCCCCATGCCACATTACCAAATCCGGATATTGCAACGGTCTTGCCTTCAAATGTCAGTTTATGGGTCTTGAGCATTTCCTTTGCAAAATATACGGCTCCAAATCCTGTAGCTTCAGGACGGATGAGGCTGCCGCCCCAACTCAGTCCTTTACCGGTCAACACGCCTGAATTTTCACGGGCAAGTTTTTTATACATGCCGTAAAGAAATCCGATTTCACGACCACCAACTCCTATGTCACCTGCAGGGACATCTGTTTCAGGGCCTATGACTTTCCAGAGTTCCAGCATGAATGCCTGGCAGAACCTCATGATCTCTGCATTGGATTTTCCTTTCGGATCGAAATCCGAGCCACCTTTTGCACCACCCATAGGCAGTGTAGTAAGGCTATTCTTGAAGATCTGTTCGAAGCCCAGGAATTTAAGAATACTCAGGTTAACGCTAGGGTGAAACCGCAGACCACCTTTGTATGGACCGATAGCATTGTTAAATTGAATACGGTATGCCCTGTTCACCTGAACTTTCCCATTATCATCAACCCAGCTGATCTTAAATGTATAAATGCGATCAGGTTCAATAAGGCGTTCAATAATGTTAGCGGATTCAAAATGAGGGTTTTCATTGTAAACTTCTTCGATAGACTCCAGTACTTCCCGCACTGCCTGAAGGTACTCTACTTCACCCGGATTCTTCTTTTCCAGGTCGTTCATGATTTTCTCTAAGTTCATAGTATTATAGGTTTAAAGATTAAGAAATATCTAAGGTGGAAATCATCAATAAAATCACAAAATCCGCACAAAATTACGTGATTTATAGTACTTAACAAATGAAATGAGGAGTTTTTTTCCTGCTTCCCATTCTATTTCCCAGCATTGCAGTCCAGGTAATCAATACCAGATCTCTTGCTAGCGAAGTTCCTTCACCAGACTATCATGGCTGAAAACCTTAATGGAAGTCACTTTTCCTGAAAGATCATACTCAATTTCTTCGCCATCCTTAAGATTATCTTTAAAATGAGTCTCGTGATTCAGTTTCCCGTTGGGGAAAAATGACCGTTGCTTGCCGGTTCCATGGGTAAATTCTGCCTGACCCAAAATATCGCCAGCTAGATCATAATACAGCCACTTACCAGTCAGGAATCCCTTCAGATATTGGCCCTGTAATTTAATGCGGTTATTTGAATAGTATTCATAGTATGGTCCATTGAGCAGACCATTCATATATGTAGCTTCTGAAATTTTCCCGCCATCTTCATACCATTTTATCGAGAGTCCGTCGAGGGTTCCCTTGTCATAGTTATCCTCTTCTTTCTTCCTTTTGTAGTAATAGTATCTGATCAACGGACCCTGCAAGAGGTTATCCTTATAGAAACATTCCAGTTGAATATCTCCGGTAGGATAGTAATACAAGTATTTTCCATAATATTTACCGTCTTTGATGTGGGCAATTGATTTAAGAATACCTGTAGGATAGTACTCTTTTTTCATATCGCTGCAGGAAAATAGCACATACGAAATCAGAGCTAAAGAAATAATGACAGTCAATTGGTACTTGTTCATGAAATAATGTTATTGAAATAAATGGATGGTCCCTTCAATCCCTGTGATCAGCATCTGGACTGCAATAACGGTAAGAATCAATCCCATGACCCTGGTGACCACCTTGAGAATCCCAGGATTTATCCGTGCCGCTAATTTATGACTGGAGATAAACAGTAAATAGGTGATAACACACATGAGGGCAAACATCGAAATAACAAGGATTACGTTCACAATTGATTTCCCGGCACCGACAAAGTTCATGGCGGCAGATATAGTCCCGGGACCTGCCAGCAGTGGGGTTCCAAGCGGAGTGATGGCCATATCTTCGGCCATTTTCTCCAGATCCTCGCGTGCCATGGGAGCCTGTGTGTGCATCGTCGAATCTTTGGCATTAAGAAGATTAAAGCCGATAATAAAAACGATAATACCACCGGCGATCTGGAATGCAGGCAACGTAATGCCAAAAAGTCTGAATATGATATGACCGAAGATACAGAACACAGTAATGATGACAAAAGCGACGAACACTGACCTTAAAGCCACTTTGTGCTGGGTATCTCTGTCAAAGCCGGAAACCATTCCGATGAATACAGGCAGATTCCCAATGGGGTTCAGCATGGCGAAAAATCCCATGAAAACGGTAAAACTATGCAACCAGTAGTCTTTTATAACCATCTCATTTCACATTTTGGTGTATCAAAGAATATCTTTTCGCCTCTGCAAGAAACCTTTCCAGGAGTTTCCCGGAGAGAGCACTGGTTAAGTCCATCCTTTCGGGATGCCACTGAACTCCCACCAGGAAAGATTTTCCTTCAGGTTCTTTCCATTCTATCGCTTCAGTGATGCCGTCGGAAGATTTCGCGCTAATAGCAAGTCCTTTTCCAGGAATGGCTATTGCCTGGTGATGATTAGAAGTAACCGACCCTGTGTCTGCACCTGTAATTCTATGCAGAAATGAGGCTGGGTTAATGGAAACCGGATGAAAACAGTGAATATAATCTTCACACTGATGATTTACAGCCACTTTGAGTTTATCCTGCCCTTTGGCTTTCATATACGCCGGTATATCGGTAATCAAAGTCCCTTCAAGAACTACATTCAGCATCTGCTCTCCCCTGCAGATCCCAAGGATTGGCATCTTCAGGGACAGGGCTTCACAGATTGCTATTTTCTCAAGCTTATCTCTTTTGTCATCGATATCTGTACAGATCTTACGCTCCTGTTTATCTTTGTACATCGCGGGATTAATATCTCCTCCTCCGGTAAGCAGTAATGCAGAACATTCCTGCATTTCTTTCATTGCTTCATCCGGTTTGAGGACACTAAGGTCGATAATGACTGCAGAAGGATCACCTTTTGCGATCCAGTTGACATAGTTCGGAGATGATTTTGAAAGTGCAATTTTAACAGGTTTATCCTGTACCGGAGTGAAACTGAAGATGACCGGAAGAAGAAAAAGAAACAGAATCCTGCAGGAAGTCGTCTTCATATATCTATAATTATTACAGTACAAAAATAAGTTTTCCGGTGAATTCTTCTCAATCTAATGAAAAATAATAAGGACTGGTAAATTTAATATATTCTTTGGTATATGAATTATCTTCATTCCGGATGACAATTTCCTCATCAGCAGGTGATGCAAAGGGTTGCAGGCTGAATTCACTGAGAATCCGGTTAATAGCTTTATCTGACCTGGGTCTGATCTCCATCTGACGCCTTATATGCAATCCTGCTGTTTCCGCAAGCAGATAGAAGTCACGTTTCTTTTCAACAGGCAGGATGACTAGGAAGACGCCATCAGGCTCTATCAGATTTCTGACTCCCTCTATCAGCGCCTTCCTACTCAACAGGTTCGAGTGTTTCGCACGGTTTATTCTCGCTTTTGTTAATTGCATTGAATCAATAAAGAAAGGCGGGTTGGTTACAATCATCCCGTACCTGGATGATGTTTGATTACTGAATTCCTGCAATGAAACACAATGAGGATGAAGCTTTTCTGGCCACGGAGATTCCAGGAAATTCTTCCGGGCCTGCATGATCGAGGCCTCATCGAGATCAATGACATCTATGGTCGCATTTGATTTCTGGGCAAGCATCAGCGCGATCACACCGCATCCTGTGCCGATCTCAAGGAGAGTCTTTACATCCACAGGGTTAGCCCAGGCGCCAAGAAGAATGGCATCTGTACCTATCTTCATCGTACTCTGGTCATCTTCAACCGAAAATTGTTTGAAGCGAAATGCCATAACTGATCAAAGGTAAATATCGATAAGTCCTTCAGGTGCCTTTATATGTAGTTCTTTTTTCTTCCGGTCCACCTTCATGATAACCTCATCTATAAGGGGGATGAGAATCTCTTTCTCTCCAAAGTTTATCTGGAGCATAGATTGACGTGGAAGTTCCATGACCTTCATAAGAATTCCGATATTACCATGGGTTGCATCAATAACGGAAAATCCTTTTATTTCATGGTAATAGAATTTTTTTCCTTTCAGGGGAGGGAGAGAAGTAAGCGGGAGGTACATTTCACGCCCGGTATAAACAGTAGCCTCATCTGCAGTATTAACATCTTCAAAATGGACCAGTACCTTTTGTCCGGTTTGGACCTCTATAGATTCAATCAAAAAAGGTACCCATTCACCATCAAGGTCGAGGTAAACAGATTCCAGTTTCTTATACTGTGAGGGCTCGTCTACATCCAGATAAGCTACAACCTGACCTTTACTACCAAAAGGTTTTGCAATTTTACCCAGGTAATAAAAATCATCTTTGTTCATAATACCGCTTTTGGAAGAAATTACGATAATGAAAATTCTGTTTACCGCGGCATGATTGTATCCTGATGAGGAATACTCTTTAATTCATCAGGAAACAGCAAAGGATATAAAAGTTCCGTTATTCCTGTTTAGGTTCTTCAGCAGGAGTTTCAGGCTCCTGTGGAGCAACTTCCGGTTCAGAGGCGACTTCGGCAACAGGTTCCTTTGCTGCAGCTTCTGCCTTCATCTTAGCAGCTGCTTCCATTTCAGCATCTGCCTTTGCCTGCATTTCTGCAATAACCTCTCTTCGGGCTTCTGCTTCTGCTTCAGCGACTTTAGCAAGCTTTTTGGCTATTATTGCAGCTTTTTCCTCATTCTTTTTCACTTCAGCAGCAGCCTGTTCTTTTCTGCCTTCCTTGGCTTTTAGCTCTGCCTCGCGGATCTTGCTGACAATCTTTGCCTGTTTTTCGCTGGCCCATGCCTGGAATTTTTCTTCGGCTTGCTCGATGGTCATTGCGCCTTTCTTTACGCCCTGAAGCAAGTGAAATTTATAGAGCACACCTTTATAAGATAATATTGCTTTGACAGTATCCGTGGGCTGGGCGCCTTTTTGCATCCAGTTAATGGCTTTATCAAAGTCTAAATCAATTTCAGCGGGGTTGGTGAGTGGGTTGTAGGTGCCAATTCTTTCGATGAATCTTCCTTCCCGTGGTGCACGACCATCCGCAATGACAATATGGTAAAAAGGTTGTCCTTTTTTCCCTTTTCTCTGCAATCTGATTTTCGCTGGCATTTTGAATTTTAATTAATGAGTAATCATTTAAAATTTAGGGGTGCAAATGTCGTTATTTTTTTTGAACCGGCAAAGGAAGAGGAAGAATTTCTTTTATCCCATCATCTTTTTGATGGTTTGAGAGCAGTAGAATACTAGGCTCATTTTTTGAATCCTGCACTTACTTCATCCAGTAACTTCATATCTTCCGGGGAAAGATTGAATTTCATGGCGCCGGTATTCTCAATGGCATGGCTTACTTTGGTAGCACCGGGGATGGCAACCACCGTGTTGCCATGGAAGTTGATGAGCCAATTTAATGCTATCTGTGAAGGTGTAACTTCATTTTTAATTGCAAGACTTTTCACCACATCAGTCACAAATTTGCTTTTCTCCATTCCTTCTTTCTTAAACATGGATGAGTATTTCCTGAATCCAATATTTTTCAGAAGTTCAGGATTGTCATGGAATTTGCCGGTAACCATCCCCTGGGCCAGCGGAGAATAGGCAATGATAGTTATCCCCAATTCTTTTGCCGTGTGCATTATTCCGTTCTCTTCTATCTTGCGGTTAAGCAGGTTGTATTGCACCTGGTTGGATACCAGGTAAATCCCGTGCTTTTGAAGCGTCTCCCAGGCAATGCGCATCTGCTTCGCTGAAAAGTTGCTCACGCCCACATATTTTATCTTTTTTGCTTCTACCAGCTTCGCCATCTCTTCCATTTCCCTCACAGCAGATGAAAAGCCATAGGGTTGGTGAACCTGGTACAAATCGATCGGAAAGGGGCTTAAACATGCCAGTCGTATGCCAATGGTCTTACCTATGTTAGATGCGAAGCGGAACATTGGCCACCATTTTGTGGCAATAATGATCTCTCCTGGCTTTTTCCCCAGTGCTATCAAAGACCTGGACAACATTTTTTCAGAAGCGCCCTTACCATATACTTCGGCAGTATCAAACCAGTTGATTCCTCCATCCAGGCTTGCCTTTACAATGTCTTTTATCAGATCATCTTCGAGTGATGGCCAGAATTTTCCTGCAAGGTTCCCTGATTTGCTGAATTGCCAACATCCCAAACCAATGGGAGTAATCTGTTGACCTGACTTTCCAAGATCTCTTAAGGTGATTTGAGTTTCCATAAAAATAAATTTATCCTGATTTTAAACTATGTTGTTTCTCTTAGCTGTTACCATATACGATAAGTCCACCGAAAAAGCCGGTGACACTTACAAATGCCACTGCAAGGAAGAATATTCCCATCGCAACATATTTCAGCCAGGTACCTTCTTTTTTCTGGTAAACAATAAGCAGCCTGAAGAAGCCTGCTAATACAATAGTGATAAGCGTCAGTGTGGCAAATAACTTATGTATTTCCCCGGTATGTCCCGCATCCTCAATAGCGGTTCCAGTGAGGAAACGGCCTGTACCAAAGGCAACGAGGGCTGCAAGTACTCCAAGGAGCTCCAGATATAGTCCCATCGTCGAAAGACATCCTTTTTGATGAAAAGACTTAAAAGGTCGGCCAAAAACCCGACCAGAATGATCGCGATCGGAAAATGAACCACCATCGGGTGGAGATGTTGGATGTCGAACATATTTGCAGATTTTAGAACAAATATATGAAAACTCCTTCCTTTTATGAAGGCTGATAAGAAAAAAGTAATGAAGTTTTAATAATTATTTCACACCTCTACTTGATCAGAGAGATGTAAATCCCTGTCTTGTCGTTATCTTACTTCCCGAAGTTTAGCTTAACGCTGACAATTAATCCTTCATTCGTAAAGAAGTTATTAATGCCCGTTTGTAAGCCTTCCGAATTCTCCTTTTAGAATCAAAATTCATTTCTTAACTCATAGACTTGGAGGAAATAACATCACTTTACAAAAAAAATTCAATTTGTAACACACTGAATATTATCAATCTGACATCCTAAACATAACTTCTCCACAAAAGATCATAGACATAACGCATTGTATTATTGCAGCTTATGTCATTATCCTACAAAAACTCATTTTGCAACTCATTGAATATAAACATTTAGCTTACCAAAATTGGCCTGTTTGTATATCGGTTGTATATCCAAAGTATAAGTAAAGTATAGGCAAAGTATATCGTTCCTTCGCCCTTGGTTCGCTCAGAGTATACCTAGAGACTATCTCATTACCACCAACCCCCCTCACTCTTGGGGGAGGGGCCGGGGGTGGGGTTAATGACTTATCCTAAAACACGCCCCGCCAGGCAAAATGCACGCACACCCAAAATAATTCAAATTGAGTTTCAATATGATATCAAAAATAATGAATTTTCAGATAGCGGTTTCCCCCAATTTTTCTTACGGATTACCGCTACCCGGAAGGATGTAAAACTTCAAATCTCTCTGACTGTCAAATATTTAAAAGTAATTAACCGCACTTTGATTTGCCCTAAGCCGATAATTAATAGTTATCAACATCCGGAATTTTAACCCGATTATCTGTAATTTTACAGACCCGGAAAATGATGGATTTTCCTCCGGAGATCCAGTCAAAATCCCTTACCAGAAAGACATTAGAAAGACATGGTTGATTTCGTTCATCTTCACATTCATTCGCAGTACTCAATTCTCGACGGTGCATGCAAACTTACCGGTCTGATTGATAAAGTCATTGCCGACGGGATGCAGGGCGTTGCTGTTACTGATCATGGTAACATGTTCGGGATCAAGGAATTTCATGATGAAGCTAGCAAACATCCCGGGTTCAAGCCAATCATAGGATGCGAGACTTACGTAGCACGTCGAAGTCATAAGCTGAAAACCGAACTCGTTGACCGTAAAGGGGATCATCTCATTCTTCTGGCAAAGAATCTTACTGGCTATCAAAATCTGAGCCGCCTGATCTCTCTTTCATGGATCGATGGCCATTATTACAGGCCACGCGTAGACAAGGAGTTGCTGAAACAGTACAGTGAGGGTTTGATTGCCTCATCTGCCTGTCTGGCCGGCGAGATCCAACGCGCCATTTTGGATGGCTCGATGGATAAAGCAGTGCAGGCCATTAATGAATATAAAGATATATTTGGAGAGGATTTCTATCTCGAAATGATGCGCCACAAGGCAACCGATCCCACACGCGATACGAGCGTTTATGCTCGCCAGGAGATCGTCAATGAGGCGTTAATCAAACTTTCAAGGAAGACAGGAGTAAAGCTCATTGCTACAAATGATTCTCATTTTCTGAATGAAGAGGATGCCGATGCTCACGATCGCCTTTTATGCCTGAATACTGGGAAAGATCTCGATGATCCCACCCGTTTACGCTATACCGGCCAGGAATGGGTCAAGACTCGCCTCGAAATGCAGGAATTATTCCGGGATGTTCCCGAAGCCCTAGAAAATACCATGGAGATTCTCGAAAAGATCGAGTTCTATAAGCTGGACCGTGATCCGATAATGCCTGATTTTCCGCTCCCGGAAGGCTATACGGATGCAAATGAGTACCTGCGTTTCCTTACGTTGGAAGGTGCTAAAAAACGTTATAAGGAAATAACCCCTGAAATCACTGAAAGAATCGATTTCGAGCTTAAAACGATCAAAATGACTGGCTACCCGGGCTATTTCCTCATCGTTCAGGATTTTTTGAATGCTGCCCGGGAAATGGATGTTTCTGTAGGTCCCGGAAGGGGTTCTGCAGCCGGTTCAGTAGTAGCTTACTGCACCCGCATCACAGACATTGATCCGCTGAAATATGATTTGTTGTTTGAGCGATTTCTCAGTGTCGATCGCGTTTCCCTTCCCGATATTGACATAGACTTTGATGAGGACGGAAGGGATAAAGTGTTAAGATGGGTGGTTGAAAAATATGGCAAGGATAAGGTTGCCCAGGTAATTACATTCGGTACCATGGCTGCCAAAATGGCGATCAAAGATGTTTCCCGGGTTCAGAAGCTGCCGCTTAATGATGCCAATATGCTTGCAAAACTGGTTCCCGACAGACCAAAGATCACGCTGAAAAAGGCTTATGAAGAGGTTAAGGAACTGGATGATGCAAGGAGGTCAAGTAATCCCCTTATTGCAGAGACCCTTAAATTTGCAGAGATCCTCGAAGGCTCCGTACGACATACCGGTCTTCATGCCTGCGGAATCATCATCGGTAAACATAACCTCATCGATCATATTCCTGTTACTACTTCCAAGGATTCACAAACCCTCCTTGTAACACAATACGACGGAGATCATATCGAAAAGGTGGGGATGCTTAAAATGGATTTTCTCGGTTTGAAAACCCTTGCCATTATCAAA
Organism: Bacteroidales bacterium; assembly: GCA_049520195.1. Classification (GTDB taxonomy): domain Bacteria; phylum Bacteroidota; class Bacteroidia; order Bacteroidales; family FEN-979; genus FEN-979. The sequence continues at coordinate 6,257 of JBEKQA010000137.1, read as the reverse complement.
GATGCCATTAAGAACATAAAGAAATCCAGAGCTGTTGAAGTGGATCTGGAGAACATACCTTTCGATGACCCTCTCACTTATCAGCTCTTCAGCCAGGCAAAGACTACCGGAATATTCCAGTTTGAATCTGACGGGATGAAAAAGTATCTTAAGGAGCTCCAGCCTAATAGGATCCAGGATCTTATCGCCATGAACGCCCTTTACCGCCCGGGTCCCATGGTGTACATCCCAAAATACATCAACCGTAAGCATGGTCGTGAAAAGATCGAATATGATGTGCCTGCCATGGAAAAATACCTGAAGGACACCTATGGAATTACAGTATACCAGGAGCAGGTGATGCTGCTCTCAATGGAACTGGCAGGCTTTACCAGGGCTGAAGCCGATTCACTCAGGAAAGCCATGGGAAAGAAGATCGAGGATCTTATGGCGAAACTTCAGCCAAAATTTTTCGAAGGATGTGCAAAAAATGGTATTTCGGAAGAGCTCTCTAAGAAGATATGGTCGGATTGGGAGTCATTTGCCAAGTATGCCTTCAATAAATCACATTCTACCTGCTATGCCTATGTGGCTTACCGGATGGCCTACCTGAAAGCCCATTTCCCGGCCGAATTCATGGCCGCCGTCCTGAGCCGGAATATGCATGATATCAAAGAGATCACGAACTTCATCGAGGAATGTAAGCGTATGCAAATTGATGTTCTTGGTCCTGATATCAATGAAAGTGGTGAGCAGTTCATGGTGAATAAAAAAGGTCAGATCCGCTTTGGAATGGCAGGCATCAAAAATGTAGGAGAAAATGCCGTCCAGAGCGTCATAGAGGAACGGGATGCCAATGGCCCTTATCAAGATATCTTTGATTTTCTTAAGCGGGCAGATCTCCGGTCAGTTAATAAAAGAAGCCTTGAATCACTTGCAAAGGCTGGGGGATTCGACAGTTTCCCGGGAACCCATCGTGCCCAGTACTTCTTTAAAGCACAAGGTGAAGAGACTATTTTCTTGGAGAAATTGATTCGCAATGCAAGTGATATTCAGGCGAGGGCTTCGTCAGCACAGCATTCTCTTTTCGATGACGAACAGGAGGTTATGCTGCCCCGGATCGAGCTTCCAGATTGTCCTCCCATGAGGAAAATGGAGCAGCTGAAGTTCGAGAAAGAAATTATCGGCTTTTATATGTCTGGTCATCCTCTTGATGAGTTCAAGCTTGAGATCGAGAATTTCTGTAATGTTTCTATCGGCGAACTGAAAGCAGACATGAAGGCCTATAAAGGTCGCGATGTGGTCTTTGCAGGGATTATTACAGAGGCCAATCACCGTACCGGGAAAACCGGTAAGCCTTTCGGTACATTCACGATTGAAGATTACTTCGATTCCATCCAGATTATGCTGTTTTCGGAAGAGTACCTGAGGGTGCGCCATTTTATTGATATTGATTCCTACGTACACATCAAGGCAAGAGTGGAGGCAAGAATCGATAATCCGGATCAGCTAAATCTCCGGATAAGTTCTCTGACCCTCCTTCAGGAGGTCTTCGAGAAGTTTGCCAAGAGCATCTTGGTGACGCTTTCCCTGAATGAAGTTACAAAGGAAAATATTGATTTTCTGCAATCTTTGGCAAAACACCATAAAGGCAAGAACCAATTACGAATCCAGGTAATGGATGAAGAGGAAAAACTGTGTGTGGAGCTACCTTCGAAGAAGTTCAGGGTCGAAGCTAAAGAGTTCTCACGCGGACTGACAGGCGACCATGGATTCAGCTTCAGAATCAATTGACAATAGATTAAAATCGTAACTTTGTAACGGTTTTCAAACCAGATTTAATCAAAAAGTAATAACAATCTAGTAATTCAGAAATTATGATGCATACACTGACAGATGCTACGTTTGATGAGCTTGTTATCAAGTCGGACAAACTTGCTGTGGTTGATTTTTCAGCTGAATGGTGCGGCCCCTGCCGTATGGTATCCCCTATTATCCATGAACTCGCTGATGAGTACGATGGACGAATCGTGACCGGTGAAATCAATGTCGATGATAATCCGCAGGTTACCTTGAAATACAAGGTCAGGAATATTCCTACCGTGTTATTTTTCAAGAATGGTGAAGTTGTGGATAAACAGGTGGGTGCAGTTCCAAAATCCAATTTTAAGAACCTGATTGAGAAATATATTTGACCGGGTAAGCCGGTCAGGGTCGCAGAAAAAGAAGCATTTCTTTCGACTGTAAAAACAACAGCAATATGCCCGGAATCATTGATCAATCCAGAATACAATCATTTGGTTCGCTTGAGTTCATCGCGAGGCAAGTGGTTGAGGGGTTTATTACCGGGCTGCATAAGAGTCCGTTTCATGGTTTTTCCGTCGAGTTTGCTGAACATAGGCAATATAATATCGGCGAATCGGTAAAGAATATCGACTGGAAGCTTTACGGTAGAACGGATCGTCTCTATTCAAAGCGGTATGAGGAAGAAACGAACCTGAGGTGCCAGATCCTCATCGATAATTCGTCGTCGATGTACTATCCCGTGTTGGAAAAGCCATCCATAGATCATCCGAACAAGATTACATTTTCGATCTATATTGCGGCTGCATTGATCTATCTTTTCCGCAAACAGAGGGATGCTGCGGGTATCAGTATCTTTTCAGATACCATCGAGCTTCATACCCTCGCAAAATCAAGTTCAGTTCACCACAAGTATCTTTTTAGTGAGTTGGAACGCCTTCTGAACCCCATCTCTCACGATCTGCATAAGAGAACGGCGGCTGCAGATGCCTTGCATCAGCTGGCTGAGCAGATACATAAGCGCTCGCTTGTGATCATCCTAAGTGATATGATGGAGAGCAATGCCCGGACGGAAGAATTATTTGCTTCTCTGCAGCACCTTAAGCACAACAAGCATGAGGTTGTGCTTTTTCACGTGACCGATAAAAGTAAAGAGCTCGATTTCGATTTTGAAAACCGTCCCTACCGTTTTGTAGACCTTGAAAGCGGGGATGAACTGAAAGTATTTCCGGCCCGGGTCAGGGAGCAATACAGCGAGGTCATCGGTAAATATCGCAATGAGCTTCGACTACGTTGTGCACAGTACCATATTGATTTCGTGGAAACCGACATCAATGCAGGTTTTGAGCATGTTTTGCTCCCCTACCTGGTAAAAAGAAGTAAATTATTCTGATATTTGTGTTTGTAGATCATTAAAACCATTCAACATGAAAAAGATCATTTTTAGTTTTATTTCAGCAGTTCTGCTGATCGTTGGATCAATGATACCGGGCTCATCATTCGCCCAGGATATAACTTTGATTCCACCTCAGAAAGATGGTGGGATGCCCTTGATGAAAGCATTGAATAACCGTCATACCAGCCGTGAATTTGCCGGAAAGGATTTGTCTGCGCAACAACTTTCAAACCTGTTTTGGGCAGCATGCGGGTTCAACAGACCCGGTGAGAAAAAAAGAACTGCCCCTTCGGCAATGAATAATCAGGAAATTGATGTATATGTGGCAACTGCAAAGGGGTTGTATGTTTATAACCCTGAAAAACATGTTCTTACACAAGTACTAAAAGATGATATCCGCGATAAGACCGGTAAACAGGATTTTGTGAAAACCGCACCTCTGACCCTTGTATATGTTGCCGATTATGATAAAATGGGTAAATCTGACGATAAAACAAGAGATGGCTATTCTATGGCCGACGCCTCCTTTATCAGTGAGAATGTATATCTCTATTGCGCTTCAGAAGGTCTGAATACTGGTGTACGGGCATACATCGACAAGGATATCCTGGCTAAAGCCATGAACCTCAAACCTTCACAGCATATTGTACTGGCACAATGTGTCGGATTTCCTCCTGAAAAATAACGGATCTGTAAATAACTGCCGCGTAAGATCACACCACACGATGGTGTTTGATTTCTTTTGCCATTCTGAGAATAATCTTGTCAGTTACGCCAACAAGTTTGTAATGGGCGTTAAAGATCACTTGCCCGCGATGTTCACAACGAACATAGGCACTATAAAGTTTTAATGGCTTCTCTCGTTCAAAATGGATATAATAATCCAGGTGACCTTCCGGATTATAAACTGGAAAGGGTGTTGGGATATTGATATCAAGTGAATGATAAAAGGGTGATATACAATGATCTCTGCAGATTGTTTCCCCGATCTCAACTTCGATTTCAGTCATGGGTTCTTCAATACTCCTGATCAATGCTTGTGAGGCATAGGATATCGCAAAGAGGAAATGAGCAACGTCATGGTTTGTACATTCAATAAGCCGTTTGAATGTTTCGACCTGTTCAGGTTTTACCTCGAGTCTCCTCAGAAGGCCTTTTTGATCTGATTTAAAGGAAGTCTTTTTTACTGATAACCGGGTATATTCGTCTTTAGAGGTCAGTGTATCTTTGCAATTGATTGCGGAAAGCCTTATTTCATTGTGGACTCCATAGGCAGGAGAACTGCATAGGGTAACAAAATCCCCTGAGCTTAATAATGAGTTGAACAAGACTTTCAGCGATTTTGCATGGTTTCTCAGGAAATCAGCAGAAAGATTGACCGTTTGTGATAATGCAAACATCCCGGGAACGATAACGCGCTTACCCAGCCCTGCCATGAATGCCGGATCGTGAATTTCATTGGTATCCTGCGTAGCGCGACAAAACGCCACAATCTCTTTGTCTCCAAATATTACCTTTTTCTGCTTCATTTATCTGAATACGATATCTTCGATGACTTCTGATTTAACTTCTTTATTTAAGGCAGCAACGATCTTTGACCGGGAATAAGATAACTCCTGCCTTAGTGCGGCCGACTCGACCTTCACAAAAAGTACCCTGTTCCGGATATATAACCCGTGGGTATGCTTTTCCACCAGTGGCCCGGTAACTTTTCCCCATGACTGGATCACCTTCGTTTCATTAAGCTTATCCTCAAGGTGATAGGAATGCAAAAACTCTCGGATTGCATCCCCGAGCGACTGATCATTCGAACGGGACATGGTTGACTTTTACCGGCCAAAGATACGACATTCAAGTCTGGTCATGAGCAGAAATTTTGAATATTTTATGATCGATATTCATTCGGTCAAATATCTTACGAATGCGATCTTCTGAGGTGTCTGTGATAAATACCTGCCCGAAATTATTCTCACTCACCAGGCTGATGAGTTGCTGAACCCTGAGATCATCAAGCTTATCGAAAACATCGTCAAGAAGTAATAAGGGTTTATATCCTTTAATTCCTTTCATGTAATCGAATTGCGCAAGCCGGATGGCAATCACAAACGACTTCTGCTGACCCTGCGATCCGTATCTCTTTACAGGGTATCCTGATATTGTGAATTCAAGGTCATCCTTATGGATCCCTACTGTGGAAAATTGTGCCGATCTGTCACGTTCTACCGCATTCTGCAATTGTGTAGCTAATTCACCTTCGCTGAGCTGGGAGGTATAAAGAATATCAACGGTTTCATCAGCACAGCTGATAAAACTGAAATAATGACGGAAAATAGGGATAAATCTCTCCAGGAAGGCCTTCCGTTTTTCATAAATGCCTGTCCCAAGCCGGGTCATCTGTTCATCCCAGATGGTAAGTTCAGACGAATCGAAATAATGTTTGTCTGAGAAAGATTTCAGCAAGGCATTCCTCTGAAACAGTGCTTTATGATAACTGATCAGGTCATCAAGGTATAATTTATCAAATTGTGAGATCACGCTGTCTATGTATTTTCTTCTGATCTCGCTGCCGTCATTGATCAGGTCGCGATCATAGGGTGAAATCATCACGATAGGGAACTGCCCGATATGATCTGCAAGCCGCTCATACTCTTTTTTGTTCATCAGGAATTTCTTCCGGTGATTCCTTTTCTGAATGCATTGAATATGGTCGGTCGAATCGTCATTGCGAATGCAGGTCCCGTTTATGGCAAAATAATCCTGGTCATGACGGATATTCTGGCTGTCGATGGGATTGAAATAACTCTTGCAGAACGAAAGATAATGAATCGCATCCATCAGGTTGGTCTTCCCTACCCCGTTATTTCCGACAAAACAGTTGATCTTGTCCGAGAACTGGTAGTCAGCCTGCGCATAATTCTTAAAGTTCGTTAAGGATAGTTTTTTCAGATACATGATTACTCCTTCATTGTATGTATCTCCGCAGCCACTTCTTCCATTAGCCACATGGGTGTTGAAGTTGCTCCGCAAACACCTACGTTATCAATTCCCGTGAACCATCCTTTATCGAGGTCTTCTTTCC
>JBEKQA010000136.1:0-9178 GCA_049520195.1 Bacteroidales bacterium | reverse complement strand
CATTTTCAGGTAACATGAGTTGATTTCCCGGAAAAAGAATGACAGGAGCAGTACAATGTTCTTTGAGAATAGTAATAATTTTGCGGTGGTCGGTTTTCAACACCAGGCTACCACCGTAAAACAGAAAATCCACGCCAGCTTTCTGAGAAGACTGAGCTACTAATATTAATTCATTGACAGTGAATTTATCAGGATCGATTAACAGGGCAAATTTCTTTTTCCCATTATTGAACATTTCCTTTAACAAAGAATTTGCTGACATAAACATGTTTAAAATACAGCAGCTGCAATCTGCCTGATATTTTCTGATATCCCAATGGTAAAATAGTGCACTACAGGAACTCCGTACTTTATCAATTCTTTTGATTGCTGAATAGACCATTCGATGCCTACATGAAAAGCCTCCTCATTGCTTTTACAACAATGTATTGCTTTTACGAGATCTTCAGGAATATCTATATTAAAGACTTGCGGCAGCGTATTAATATCCCTTAAAGTGGTTATGGGTTTCAGACCCGGAATGATTGGAACGGTAATGCCTACATCCCTGCAGTTTTTCACAAATGTGAAGTATTTTTCGTTATCAAAAAACATCTGTGTAATGATATATTCTGCACCAGCATCGATCTTTTGTTTCAGATATTTAAGATCAGAGGTAATATTCGGAGATTCAATATGCTTTTCCGGATAACCAGCGACTCCCACGCAAAAATCGGTAGGGGTAGTATTTTCCATCTCTTCATCCACATATTTTCCCTTATTCATGGCGACGATCTGTTTAACCAGACCCGATGCATAAGGATGACCGTTTTTCTCAGGGACGAAAGCGCGCATACCTTTTGGGGGATCACCACGGAGTACCAGAATATTATTAATGCCCAGGAAGTGAAAATCAATTAATGCGTACTCTGTATCTTCTTTTGAGAAACCTCCGCAAATTAGATGAGGAACGACATCCACAGAGGAGTACTTATATTTTATCGCAGCCGAGATCGCAACTGTTCCCGGACGTTTTCTAACGGTTTTCTTTTCCAGTAATCCGCTTTCGTGCTGTTTATAAACGACTTCTTCCTGGTGATAAGTGATATTAATGAAAGAAGGGTTGAATTCCAGTAAAGGATCAATGGTCCTGTAAATCCCGGTGATATTGTGTCCCTTCAGCGGTGGCAGAAGTTCAAATGAGAATAACGTTTTTTTTGATTGATTGAGGTGTTCGATAACTTTCATTGTCAATAATTCAGATTGGTATTCAATAGTTTCTCAGCCAAATCAAGGCTTATATTTTTTCTCCTGGCATAGTCGTTCACCTGGTCCTTTCCAATCTTTCCCAGTGCGAAGTAATGCGATTCCGGATGAGCAAAATAATAACCACTTACCGAAGCTGCAGGGTACATGGCATAATTCTCTGTAAGATGGATTCCTGTAAATTGTTCCGGATCGAGCAATGAAAAGAGCGTGCTTTTCTCCGAATGTTCAGGACAAGCCGGATAACCCGGTGCAGGGCGTATCCCCATGTATTCTTCCTTTAAGAGAGAAGGAATATCCAAGTTTTCTTCACTCGCATAACCCCAGTAATCCTTTCTGACAAGCTGATGCAGGCGTTCGGCGAAGGCTTCCGCAAGACGGTCAGTAAGTATCTTTACAAGAATAGAGGAATAATCATCCAATTGGCTTTCATAGTAACTAACCCATTCTTCCAATCCGAGTCCTGCAGTAACTGCAAACAAACCTATATAATCTAATGGATTCTTACCCCCGGGGGAAATAAAATCAGCGAGGCTTAAATTCGGTGATTTGTTTTCCTTCTTTTGCTGGTTGCGTAAAAACCGGAATGTTGAAATTGTTTTCGAACGCTTCTCATCCAAATAGATCTCGATATCATCTCCGGCAGAATTACAAGGATAGAAACCAATGGCCCCTCTGGCGATGATCATTTTTTTCAGCACGATCTCGTCGAGCATTCTCTGTGCATCATCAAATAACTTTTTTGCTTCTGCACCTTTTATAGGATCTTCGAAGATAGTAGGATATTTCCCATTCATTTTCCAGGCATGGAAAAAGAATGTCCAATCAATATATTCTCTTAATTCACCTATGGGGAAATCATAAAAATACTTATTCCCCAGAAATGAGGGTTTTTGGATGATATCCGGACCAAACTTAAGTTTTAACTTATTTTCCCTTGCTTCCCGTAAAGAGATATATTGAGATTCTGATTTGCTATCCTCATATTGTTTGCGAAGATCCTGATAATGAAGTTTGATCTTTTCGCCATATTCTTTTTTATTTTCCGGGGAAAGGAGATTGGCCAGGACTCCAGCACTTCTCGAGGCATCCCGAACATGGACGACAGGTGAATTGTATTGAGGATCAATACGAACAGCAGTATGAATCTCGGAAGTTGTAGCCCCACCTATCAACAATGGTAGAGATAGCCCCATTCTCTGCATCTCCTTTGCAACATGAACCATTTCTTCAAGGGAGGGAGTAATCAGGCCGCTTAAACCGATAAAATCAACTTTTTGTTCTACAGCGGTCTGGAGGATCTTTTCCGAGGGAACCATGACTCCCAAGTCGATGACTTCAAAATTATTGCATGAAAGTACAACGCCGACTATATTCTTTCCAATATCATGAACATCTCCCTTGACAGTAGCCAGTAATATCTTACCCGCGCTACTTGACACCATCGGATTTTCCTTATTTTCCTCTTCCATATAGGGAAGTAATCTGGCAACGGCTTTTTTCATTACGCGTGCACTTTTCACAACCTGAGGCAGGAACATTTTTCCTGACCCAAAAAGATCGCCAACCACGTTCATGCCATTCATCAGAGGACCTTCTATGATCTTCAATCCCCGTTCATAGGACTTTCTGGCTTCTTCAACATCATCCTCTATAAAATCGAGTATTCCCTTTATCAATGCGTGTTTCAAACGTTCTTCCACAGTGCCCTTGCGCCACTCTTTTTCTTCAACTTCTTTCTTTCCCTTGTTTTTTAAAGTCTCTGCAAACATTAACAACCGTTCTGTAGCATCTTTCCTGCGGTTCAGCACTACATCTTCAACCAGTTTAAGAAGGTCACCGGGAATCTCATCATATACCGGAAGCGCTCCTGCATTCACAATTCCCATATCGAGTCCAGCCTGGATGGCGTGATAAAGAAAGACGGAATGCATGGTTTCCCTTATATAATCATTGCCCCGAAACGAAAAAGACAAATTACTAATACCACCGCTGACTTTTGCCTGTGGAAGATTTTCTTTTATCCATTGAGTTGTTTTAATAAAATCAACAGCATAATTATTATGCTCTTCCATCCCTGTAGCAACTGTGAGAATGTTGGGATCGAAGATAATATCTTCAGCAGGAAATTTGACATCGTTGATAAGGATATCGTATGCTCTTTTGCATACAATCTTTCTCTTTTCCAGGGTTGTAGCCTGTCCCTCTTCATCAAAAGCCATGACGATGACAGCAGCCCCAAAATTCTTAATCTTCTCTGCTCTTTCTCTAAACGTTTTTTCTCCTTCCTTTAGACTGATGGAATTGACGACCGACTTGCCCTGGAGGCATTTTAATCCTGCTTCGATCACAGACCATTTAGAAGAATCGATCATTACCGGAACTTTAGCCACATCAGGGTCGGAAGCTACCATATTAAGAAACCTGGTCATTGCTTTTTCGGAATCCAGCATTGCCTCATCCATGTTCACGTCAATGATCTGTGCACCATTCTCAACCTGTTGACAGGCAACTACGAGAGCTTCTTCATATTTTTCTTCCCGGATGAGCCTGGCGAATTGTTTTGATCCACTTACATTGGTACGTTCTCCCACATTAATAAAGTTGCTACCCTGATATACGATAAGGGGTTCAAGTCCGCTGAGCGATAATTCATGCGAGGGTGAAGGGATTTTTCTCGGTTTAGCCGAATATGCGGCTTCAGCAAAGAGACGGATATGGTCAGGTGTAGTACCGCAACACCCGCCGATAATATTAACAAAGCCACTGGTAAGGAAATCGCGAATGAATACCGACATCTTTTCAGGTGATTCATCATATTCACCAAACTGATTTGGTAGTCCGGCATTCGGATAAACACTAATATAAAATGGTGCTTTCAATGACAATTCTTCCAGGAAAGGCCTTAATTCCTTTGCTCCTAAGGAACAATTTAAGCCTATAGAGAATAATTCAGGATGCGAAAGAGAGGCAAGGAATGCCTCTACAGTTTGCCCGCTAAGTGTTCTTCCGCTGGCGTCTGTCACAGTTCCTGAGATCATAATCGGGATCTCAATATTCCGGTTTTTCCTGATATCCAGGATTGCCATGACTGCAGCTTTGGCATTCAAAGTATCAAAAATTGTCTCTACAAGCAGGATATCTACTCCTCCATCGATCAGGCCATTTACCTGCTCACTATAAACATTATACAGGTCGTCAAATGAAACAGCACGATAAGCAGGATCGTTCACATCCGGTGACATAGAGGCCGTTTTATTTGTAGGACCGATGGAGCCTGCAACAAACCGGGGTTTATGGGGTGTGAGCATGGAATATTTTTCAGCAGCTTCAACCGCAATACCTGCAGCCGTTTTATTAAGCTCATATACAAAAGATTCCAGGTGATAATCTGATTGTGATATACGATTACTATTGAAGGTGTTGGTTTCAATAATATCAGCACCCGCCTCGAGATATTGTTCATGTATCTCACTGATTATCTGCGGATGAGTAAGTACAAGCAGGTCATTGTTTCCTTTAAGAGAGTAAGGGAATTCGTGGAAACGCTCACCGCGGTAACCGGACTCATCCAAAAGATAACGCTGGATCATAGTCCCCATGGCGCCATCGAGAACCAATATCCTCTTTGATATTTCGTTATATATATTTTTTTTCATTTCTCTCATTCTTCTTCAAAGCATAAACAAGCATATAATCGGAGATCCTTTCATAGAAGACATCATATTTTTCATAACTCTCCGGGGTCTTCATGCTTGCAATACACTGTCCTATTCCAGTACAAAGATAGTCAAAGGATTCAATCCTGATATCCCGCTGGAATTCGACTTCAGGTTTTCCATAAAGCTTATAGAGGGCTTCTTTTGTGCCCCATGCAACATACAACTTCTCCAAACGGTTGATTTCACCTATATTTTTATCTTCATCAGCAGTTAAAAATCTGTCCTTAATCCTGTATATCCTGTCCTTTAGCCGTTCTATATCGATTCCGACTGCTGAAATTTTGCTTATAATGACAGCTGCATAATCGCCGGAATGGGCTACAGAAAGGTTCAGTTTGCTATTTCTAATCCGTGGTTTCCCAAAAGAATCATATTCAAGAGTAGCACGATAAGGAGCCAGTATTTGTTTAAGGAGTGAGCGGTAACTCAACCATTGTTTCTTCCTTGACTCACTTTTGAAGTAGGCATATTGATGCTCTTCATTTGAGTCAAGTCCTGCCTGCTTTTTAAGTTGCACTTCTTCTTCTTCAATTTTCCACAATCCCAGCCGAGTATTACTGTCAATTGCTCTGTTAAAAATCAATGGCATCCCTTTTCTTTTCCTGAACTGTGCAAAAATACATCAATAAACTTTGAATGATTCTGTCATATTGTATATTACCCGGATAATTGTGAAAGAATAGTACTTTTAATCCCAACACACTTGTCGTTTTCGATGGAAAGTAATACTTTTGCAGCAATAATTTCTACATATGGAAGAGATAAAAATCGATAATAATCTGAAATACAAAGTAGCCGATCTTTCTTTGGCTGGTTGGGGCAGAAAAGAGATAGAGATTGCAGAGAAAGAGATGCCCGGGCTGATGTCGATCCGTAAAAAATATTCAAAGGAGAAACCTTTGCGGAATGCCCGTATCAGCGGATCATTACATATGACAATCCAGACTGCTGTTTTGATTGAAACGCTTATTGAACTGGGTGCAGATGTTCGCTGGGCGAGTTGTAATATATTTTCAACCCAAGATCATGCTGCTGCAGCATTGGCAGTTAAAGGGATCCCGGTTTTTGCCTGGAAAGGTGAATCACTGGAAGAATATTGGTGGTGTACAAACCAGGCGCTGACATTCCCGGGTGGAAAAGGTCCAAATCTTGTTGTCGATGATGGTGGTGATGCCACATTATTGATTCACAAGGGATTTGCCATTGAAAATGATCCTTCATTTTTAAAAAAGACTCCTTCGAACCAGGAAGAGAAAGCCATTTACGATCTCCTTCAGGCACTTTATATAGAAGATAAAACAAAATGGCATAATACAGTTAAGGAATGGAAAGGCGTTTCCGAAGAAACCACGACGGGTGTTCATCGTCTTTACCAGATGAAAGAACAGGGTGCACTCCTAGTTCCGGCTATCAATGTTAACGATTCTGTTACGAAATCAAAATTTGATAATCTTTACGGATGCCGCGAATCACTAGCAGATGGTATCAAACGTGCGACAGATGTGATGATTGCAGGGAAAGTTGTAGTTGTCTTAGGATACGGAGATGTAGGAAAAGGGTGTTCAAAGTCTATGCGGGCATATGGTGCCCGTGTACTGATAACCGAGATCGATCCAATCTGTGCGCTTCAAGCTGCTATGGAAGGATTTGAGGTAACTACTATCGAGGATGCCCTGCCAGAAGGGAATATATACGTAACAGCAACCGGGAACAAAAATGTAATCACGGCAAAGCATTTGTCGATGATGAAAGATGAGTCAATTGTTTGTAACATAGGTCATTTTGATAATGAAATCCAGGTAGCTGAGTTAGAAGCATGGCCCGGAATTAAGAAAGTCAATATCAAACCACAGGTTGATCAGTATATATTCCCTGATGGGAAGAAGATTTATCTCCTAGCTGAGGGCCGGTTGGTTAATCTGGGTTGTGCCACAGGTCACCCGTCTTTTGTGATGAGCAACTCATTTTCGAACCAGACCCTTGCACAAATTGATCTTTGGAAAAACAATTATAAGATTGATGTTTATCGTCTTCCCAAGCAACTGGACGAAGAAGTTGCACGTTTACACCTTGAGCAACTGGGAGTTAAGCTGACAAAACTGTCTGTTGAACAATCAAATTACAGTGGTATCCCAGTTGAAGGGCCTTATAAATCTGAGCATTACCGTTATTAGAATAAAAGTATCAGTTGTAAATAAAGAGGGTAACCCCGTTATAGGTAGTCTGATATTGTTTCATAGGGTAGGGAGAGGGACCTCCGATAGGTGATCCGTCGAGAAGTATAAATTTTGACTTGCAGGAAGGGCAAACAGTTGTAATCCCCGAAGTATCGACATTGATCCTGGCTGTTGACTTATCCCAGTCATAAGGGCAGGCCCGTTCGTAGGCCATAAATCCATCAGTTGATGATCTGAAAACAATGATTCCTTTATATCCACCGGTCAGGTATTCCCATCCATTCACCGAATTCAGGCGGATATACTCGGTTGAATTAGGATCAAGTGCAATACTGACGGCAATTACAGGAATTTCATTTTGCTGGCTTTCCTTTTTACACTGGGGGAGGAAGAATACAAAAACAAACAACAAAACAAGAAAACCTGTACGATGAAATCCCGGGTTCATTTTCATTTTTTTTCAAAACGCAAGAATGTCAATAATATTATATCCATGATGAAGGGTAAATGGTTTAAAACAAAGGGTGCCCTGATAATTTTAGGTGTTATGATAGTCACGACTCCTTGCATGGCGTCTTCATTTTCGGGGGGAAAAGATCACAGTCAGCGACGTATTGAAAAAGAAAAAGCCCGTAAGGATAAAGAATCCAAGAAACAATATGATAAGGCCATCAATCAGCACATGAAAAATCAGTCGGCAGCTACCCGTTCAATGATGAAGCAGACCAAAAAAGAATCCCCAAAGAATACACCTCTTAAACCTGCATCCAGAAAAAAATGTAAATAGTAATCATGATTATACCCTGGGTGAACCCAGAGCGAACAAAGTCTAAAGGGAGTCTATAGAAAGTCTATAGAGAGTATGAACCTTTAGATTATAAACTTAAGAATATCAATCAATTGCAATTTTTAATATTTTAAAATTCAAGAATAGAGGATAGACAAAAAGCTGACATATTATTACAGTTTTTAATACGAGATTTGTGCCTCTATTTAGAAGGATTTTATATTTCAATAATCGATCTGAAATCATTTGGAACTTATTTTAAAATGTTGTTACCTTTACCATCTTTTTAAGCCCGAAGTATAATTTAACATAAAATTAATGGTATGTTAAGACATTTACTGTTAGCTATTGCATTGGTTCTGACGTCAAGTTTGTTAGTCTTTTCACAGACCGGATCCGGTACCCTCAAGGGAACGATTAAAGATAAAAAGACAGGGGAAGCTATTCCCTTTGCAAATATCGTAGTAGAAGTCGGGGGTGTCCAGGTAGGAGGATCCACCACTGATATGGACGGAAACTACCTTATCAAGCCAATTCCCCCCGGAAAGGTCGATCTCAAAGCCACCTATGTCGGATATACGCCTTTTATTATGAAGGGGATTATTATCTATGCTGAAAAAATCCAATTCCAGAATGTAGAATTGCAGCCTCAGTCTGTAAATCTTAAGGAAGTCGAAATTGTGGAATATAAAGTTCCATTGATCTCGAAGGACCAGACCGTATCCGGTGGAACCGTTGATGCTGAAGACATAGCCAAGATGGCAAACAAATCTGCAGATGCAGTTGCTGCAACAGTCGGAGGGGTAGGAACAGATGCCAATGGCGCGATTACCAGTATGCGTGGGCAACGTTCTTCTGGAACAGTCTATTACATAGATGGTATCAGGGTCATTGGAAGTAATGCACTTCCACAATCGTCCATTGATCAGGTTGAAGTTATCCTTGGTGGTACTCCTGCAAGTTACGGGGATGCTACCGGAGGTATCATCAGTGTTACCACAAAAGGTCCATCACGTGATATCAGTGCAGGTATTGATGTACAGACATCAGAACTACTTGACCGTTTTGGTTACAACAGGGTAGGATTAAACCTGACCGGCCCATTATTTTCTAAAAAGGACACTGTTACTAAAACAAAAACACCGATAATGGGTTATTTTTTAGCCGGTGAATTCCAATATCAAAAAGATGGTGCTCCGGCTGCTACTGAATATTATAAGGTTAAGGATGATGTTCTGAATAATATT
>JBEKQA010000135.1:0-9245 GCA_049520195.1 Bacteroidales bacterium | reverse complement strand
CTGAGCTCAGGAAACTTTCCTGCTGGTTTTATATCCTGGTTGCGGTGACGTCAATACTAGCCATCCTTACAGGTGACGGCGCCGGTGAGATTATCCGCACCTATCCCGGAATCAGCAATGATGTGATCGAGAGCCATGAAACCTGGGGCTATATTTTCTTTTATGGACTTATCCTTCTCGGCTTAATATCCATCGCTGCTTTATGGTTCTCCCGGAAGCGTGAAGAGCTGATGAAGAAATTTAATATTTCAATGCTGATCCTGGCATTGTTGGTTTCAATCCTTGCCTTCCAAGCCGGAAGAACAGGAGGATTGATCAGGCATCCTGAGATGATACAGGGGGCGGTTCAGAAATGATGGACGTAACACGTGACGCGGAGAAATCGTAACGCGTGACGCGAAAAAGCGAAATAATGAAATGGCGAAATTTGCAATTAATAGTGACAGAGTTACAGAGTAACAGAGTGACAGGGTAACATAGTAACAAAGGAAAGAATCATTAATGAATTCCTCTGTGGTTCTCCGTGTCTCCTCTGTGAAACTCTGTGTAAAAACTTTCTTGTCATAATTCGGGCTAATGCCTTTGATAATAAGAATTCCTGATTTCAATATGAGTTATTAACACCTGTTAAATTGTTAGGGCAAAAACTTATAGGTTTTGGCATATTTTTGATTTCTGTTATGTTCATAATTAATTAGTTTTAACTGCTGTAAATAGTTTAATTTATCCTATTTTTATGTCATATTCTAAAACATTAAGCCATGGCAATATCATTTAAAAATGTGATAACCAGATATTACTCCGGAAAAGTGGGAGATATTGTGCTCAGGAATTACGGCGGGAAGTCAGTAATGGCCAAGCGGCCTGACTGTTCGAAGGTAGTAAAGACCGCGAAACAAGTGGAGATCAATACCCGGTTTGCTAAGGCAGTCAAGTATGGCCAATATGTAATAAAAAATCCGCAGTTATCAGCCTATTACAAGAAGAAAAGACCTGACCTGAGTCCCTATAATGCGGCTATCTCTGATTTTATGTCGAGACCGGTAATTGAGCGTGTTGATGTGAGCGGTTATCAAGGCCTCCCTGGAAATGTTGTTACAGTTTCGGTCTGGGATAAATGGAGCATCGAGGGTGTCAGCATGGTGATCATTAATGTGTTAGGAGAAGTTGTTGAATGCGGAGCTGCAGTTCCGAGACAGTTTTCGGGAGACATGGAATGGGATTATATAGCTACGAAGGAGAATCTTAATTATCAAGGCTGTAAGGTGATTGTGAGTGTTAGTGATAAACCTGGGAATGTTGTTCAAAGTACCATTGTTTTTAATGGCTCTTCGTAACGCCAATAACCCCACCCCTAGCCCCTCTCCCAAGAGGGAATGGAATAATTCGAGGTGAAATTCAAAGTTAGTTTCTTTAAAAGTGGAAGTTCCAGCATGGAAGAGGAATGTCTATGTGGGAAATTTTTGTTTTAAGTCAGTCAGTTTTTTCCGACTTTTTATGGTTTTTTGGATTTTGGGTGAGTCAAATGAGGATTACTTGATGATTGACCCATGGATATACTTTGCTTATTGTGTAGACGAAGGATAAACGAACAAAGAACGAAGAAATGCTATGGGTTGGGTGAAGGGAGGGCGAAAGTAGGATATGGGATAAAGGAATTAAAAATTAAAGATTAAAAATTGGGAAATAGGCAATGGGAATTTGAATCTGGAATTACCTTCCTAAGGCACGCAGGGGAGCAGGAATCTGGAATTAGGAATTTGAATCTGAGATAATCTAAGATTTGTATTTCCTACACCACCAAACTCCCATCCCTCTTGGAGGAGGGGCCGTGGGAGGGGTTCACAGCCTTTCACGTCACGAGTCACGCGTTACGCTTCACATAGCTTTACGGCAACTTCTGAAACTCTTCCAGTGATATGGGTTTGATTTCCGCTTTTTTGAGCCCTGTGAGTTCTTTATTGACTGCAACGAGCTCTCCTGCCATGAAGTTATCGATTGCAGTACGATTTGCATCAAACTCTTTGCTAAGCAGATCAAGACCGGATAGTTGTGAATCAGTGGGCTTTCCTCTGAAGCTCATAACAGAGCCATAGATAAATCCTAGTTTCTCCCTGAGCCTTTCCTCTCCGGTTACCTTGCCTTCTTTTACAGAAACGAGCTTCATGTGCAGAGTGTCCATCCTGACTGCAATGGCTTTCAGATTTTTAGCAAGTGGTTTCGGAACATCATTTGAAAGGCGGGTAGCCTGGTCGCGGATATCCTTTTCCTGCTGGTCAAGGTAAGCCAGCGATTCAAGCAAGTTGTAAGCCTTCATCAGGGCGTTTTGTCTTACATCCCTGTCTTCCAAAGAGTAAAGGGATTTAGGATCGGGGACGAGCTTTATCCTGGTTTCAATTGAATCATTGTTCCTGATCAGCCTGACCGTATAGACACCCGGTGAATATTCAGGTCCTGCCATGGCTTCTCCTTCCATCTGCGGAGATACCGGGACTTTTGGAGGTTTCATCCTGATTGTCCAGTTCACCTGGTTGATCCCTTTGTGTGTACCGCCTCCGATCTTCTTCATCAGCTTTCCATCCTGATCATAGATTTCAACATTCAGGTCGCCAAATATCTGGCGTTTCTTCATATAATACAGAATCGGCACCGATTCTTCGGGTACCTTCCCGATAAATTCATCATCACCATTCCATTCCTGAGTGTAAGAGCCTTCCCGAATCACATAGTCTTTGGTCTTGACGAATTTGATATCTGACTCAAGGAGATCCTGTGATAGCTGCCGGAACGGGGTCAGGTCATCGATGATCATGATCCCGCGTCCGTGGGTTGCCAGTACCAGCGACTGTTCCCTTGGATGGATTATCATATCCATCACAGGGACCTTAGGCACATCACCTTTAAAATTAGCCCAGTTCTTTCCATCATTTATAGAAATATAAAGTCCGGATTCAGTCCCCAGGAACAACAGGCTGGGATTTACAAGATCCTGTATAATAACATGGCAATAGGCTTTGATCATGGTATCGGCCAGGGGTGTCCATGTTTTTCCGAGGTCAGTAGATTTGAAAACATAGGGCGTTTTGTCACCCATCCTATGTCCGTCGAATGTTGCATAAGCCGTATTTTTATCGAAACGTCCCGGCTCAACGTACGAACACCATGTATGGGCAGGCAATCCCGAAATATTCTTCACCACATTCGACCAAGTTTTCCCGCCATCTGCCGTCACCTGCAGGTTGCCATCATCGGTACCTGCCCAGATGATAAGGCTGTCGAGTGGCGATTCATTGATTGTATAGATCGTGCAATGGTTTTCCGCAGAAGAATTATCTATCGTCAGCCCACCTGAGTTCTCCTGCTTCTCTTTTTTAGGATCATCGGTAGTCAGATCTGGTGATATCCTTTGCCAGCTTTCGCCACGGTTATTTGTCTTGTAGAGATATTGAGCCCCGAGATAAAAAGTATTCCTGTCCGGACTGAATACCAGGGGAGCATTCCAGTTAAAACGCAGATCTTTCGTCTCTTTATCCTTAAAGGGGATCAGAGATTTATATTCACCGGTCTTTAGCGAGTACCGTGCTATCTTCCCGCCCTGGAACTGCCAGTAGAAAATGGTTGAATCCAGTTTGTCGCAATAAACATAAAAACCATCTCCAAAGCCCACGCTTTTCCAGCTGCTGTTGGTAATGCCTGACGATGAGCTTGATGGGCCGTACCACGAGCCGTTATCCTGAAGTCCGCCGTAAACGTTAAAGGGATCGGCTTTATCTATACTTACATGATAAAACTGCGAAACCGGAAGGTTTCTCATGAACCGCCATGTATTGCCTTTATCCATAGAATAATAAACACCGCCATCGGTACCCATATAGATCAGGTCGTGATCTTTTTTCCCGATATAAACCGGGTGACAGTCGCCGTGATAGTTTCCGCCTTCGACTGCTGCCGAGCTGAAAGTTTTACCGCCATCTGTGCTCTTGAATAATGAGAACCCAGGTTTGTAAACGATGTTGGTATCCTGGGTATCCAGGGCAAGTAATGAGAAGTAAAAAGGCCTGTCGTTCACGGCCTCCGACTGAGAAGCGAGTTTCCAGGTAATCCCTTTATCGCTCGATTTATAAAGCCCTGTTTTGGTGGCTTCTATCAACGCATATACGATAGATGATTTTACAGGAGATATTGCCAGGGTTACTCTTCCCAGCATACCGGTAGGCAGTCCTGCGGATATCTTAGTCCAGGTCTTTCCGCCATCGGCCGATCTGAATAATCCGCTTCCCTTGCCTCCTGAGCTGAATGACCAGGGAGTCCTCATGAATTCCCACATGCCGGCATAGACGATATCAGGATCGGCAGGATCGACAGCCACATCGGAACATCCTGTATTTTCATCTACATAGAGTATTTTCTCCCAGGTCTTACCGCCATCTGTGGTCTTGAACAGTCCCCTGTCCGGACTAGAGTTCCAGAGGTTTCCCAGGGCGGCCACAAAAACCACATTGGAATTTTTCGGGTTGACGGCAATCCTTCCGATACGTTCGGTCTTGTCGAGGCCCATTTTCTGCCAGGTATCTCCTGCATTCGTTGTTTTATAAATGCCATCGCCGACGGAAGTGGAATTCCGCACCCATACTTCACCGGTCCCAACCCAGACGGTATCGGGATGGTTCTGATCGATGGTAATGCAACCGATTGATTGGCAGTACTTATCAAATACCGGTTTAAAAGTAGTACCGTAGTTTTTTGACTTCCACAACCCTCCGCTTGCAGCACCGACGTAGAGCAGGGCAGGGTTGTTATCAACAGCATCGATAGCTGAGATACGGCCACTCATGGTGGCAGGGCCTATCTGGCGTGCCTTGATATCGCCAAAGGTATTTTCGTCCACCCGGGTCTGTGCAACGAGTGCTTGTAAACAAAGGGCGAACACGGCAATGAAAATCGAACGTATCATAAGATTCAGGCTGGAAGATTAAACGAAATCTATTTTTTTACCGGTTTCAAGAAAAGACTGTCGCTAACCGGAAGGTTGATGTCTAGTTTCTCTATTTCAATCTGAGAGACAGTCTGTCCTTTATATTTGTTAGTCATTGTTTTGGCCATCATAGCCCCGTGGAAATCAGCATAATTTGAGTAGTACAATTCACTTTCAACATCATTACCCTGTATTTTTGCAACGGAGACCATCTTTAGCGGGATATAAGTCTCTGCATCGATGAACCATGTTTCTACATTTCCATCGGCCAGTGTAAGTTTGATTTTATAGGCAGGAGTTCCGTCAAGATCTTCTTTGCCCAGAAGTTCAGCCTTATGTCCTTTTTCTTTCCAGTTATAAAGTCCGCCTTCAGGGTCAGTCTGCTCTTTCATACCCTTGATTTCATCTGTGGTCATATCCTGTGGATCTGAAGATCCAGACCAGGGCACGACGCTCCATCCGTTCGTTCCATCAAATGCCGAGATCATTTTATTTCCCTGGACTTCTGCTTCTGTCCTGATTTTTCCGGGACGTTTCAGAAAATATGTAAAGGGGAATTCAGTTCCCTGGGCAATGGTTTTTCCTGAGCAGATGATCGTCTGCCAATCTTTGACCTTGTCAATACCGTTTGCTTTGTAATAAGCAGACAGTATATCATCAAGATTTGCTTCCTGTGCCCTGCAACTTAGTGAGCCAATCAATGCAACCGTAATAAATAGAATCAGTTTTGTTCTCATATAAAGTGTTTTTTCAAAATTACATTAAAATTCATGTTGATAACGCAAAATTGTTAATTTGATGCTATAAAAAGAAAAAAGTTACAATTCATGCTATCCTGTCCGGGCCTTTAAAGCAATTCATAACGATAAGAATCCTGGCGGATAAAAATAAACAGCATCAATGTGAAAGCCCAAAGTGATGAGCCTCCGTAGCTGAAGAATGGAAGTGGAATGCCGATCACGGGGATAAGGCTGAGGGTCATCCCGACATTTATGGTGAAGTGGAAGAAGATTACAGAGGCTATCCCGTAGCCATAAAACCGGCTGAATCGAGATCGCTGCCTTTCCGCTACGAGTATTATCTTTACAAGCAAAGCAATAAAGAGTCCGACAACAACAACACTGCCAATAAAGCCCCATTCCTCTCCGACGGTACAAAAGATAAAATCCGTACTTTGTTTTGGAACAAAATTATACTTGGTTTGGGTCCCCTTCAAAAATCCCTTACCCCAGATGCCGCCCGAACCGATAGCGATCAGAGCCTGGTTCACGTTATAACCTGCTCCCTGAAGATCAACATCTTTACCGATCAGCACTTTAACCCTCACGCGCTGATGGGGTTCCAGAATATGATTGACTGCATAATCAACTGAGAAAACAAAGCCTGCAGTTGCCAGATATATAAGGGATATAATAAGTATGTTCCGGATCTTGCGCTTTGAAAAGAGGAAGAAAAACACAGCAATGATAAAAAGCACCCCGATTATGATGAATCTGTTTACCAGCAGTGAAAGGACGGCAAGAAAAGGAACCAGCACCAGCCCTATGACCAGTTTATCTGATAATCCTGCCCTGTAAAGGACAATGATAAAAGCCAGGAAAACAAGAGCAGACCCGGTATCATGTTCCAGGAAAATAAGAAAGGCAGGAAGAAGGATGATGCCGAGGGCGATAAGAAGATCATTCCTTTTCCGTATATCGGTTTCTATTTTACTCAGAAATTTTGCCAATGCAAGGGCGGTGGCCATCTTGGCGAACTCACCCGGCTGCATGGCAATACCTGCAAACACAAACCACGACTTTGAGCCATAGATCTCTTTGCCGGCAAAGATGACGGCAATAAGCAAGACGATGAAGATAATATAAATCAGATAGGCAAACTGGGAAAAGAATTTTCCGTCAATAAGAAGAATCACAAATCCGAGTAAGAAAGCTGCGAGCATCCAAGCAAGCTGCTTACCATATTTAACATGCATATCGAGGATGATGTGGTTTTCATCATAAACTGCAGCATAGATGTTAAGCCATCCGATGATAACAAGGAAAATAAAGATGATAACGAGCCACCAGTCGATATGATCAAATACGCCGTAACGTTCTCTCATTGGTCAATTACTTTACCCTGATGTAACAGGACCCCAGACATCATAATTTGTTCTATGCTCTTACGCTTGACTTCCCGGTTGATATATTTTTCAATGATTAGCGAAGCGATAGGAGCAGCATAGGTTGCTCCAAAGCCGGCATTTTCAACTACAACAGCTACGGCGATCCGGGGATTATCTTTCGGGGCGAATGCAATAAAGATGGAATGATTTTTTCCGTGTGGATTTTGTGCCGTTCCCGTTTTTCCACAGATCTCGATTCCATCGACTTTTGATTCTGAGCCAGTTCCTCCTGCCTCCATCACATCATGCATGCCTTCTATCACAATTTGAAAATATTGCGGATCGACATTACAAAAATGTTTCTCACTAAATTTTTTGAACAGACTGTCTTTTTTCCCGATCGCTTTAATGATATGCGGAGTATAATAGAATCCATGGTTAGAGATGGTGGCTGCTACATTGGCCATTTGCAATGGGGTGATCCCGATCTCACCTTGTCCAATACCCAGAGAAATGATAGCCATTGACGTCCAGCGGTTCTTTCCATGAAACCGGTCATAATAGTTGGAAGTGGGTATATTACCATTCAATTCTCCAGGCAAGTCGATACCTATTTTATGACCGAGACTGAAGCTCATTACCAGATTTCGCCAGGCCTCAAAACCATCACGGGTCGTAGTGAATGGTTTTTTATCAATGATGGATTTAAACACCCGGCAATAATAAGTATTGCAGGAATGCTGTATGGATTGGCGAAGATTAAGAGGGGAAAAGTGATTATGACAGGCAACTTTCTTCCCATTGCCAAGGGGGAAGCCACCCGGACAGCTGTATTTGGTATCCGGTGTCAGAACGCCTGACTGCTGTCCTACTAGAGCTTCCACGGTTTTGAAAGTCGATCCCGGTGGATAACTAGCCATCAGGGCCCGGTTGAAAAGAGGTACCATCACAGAATCCTCAAGGAGTTTATAGTAATTGGATTTCCTTATTCTGCCTACCAACAGGTTTGGATCGTATGAAGGCACTGTGACCATACACAAGACCTCCCCGGTGGAAGGTTCTATAGCTACAATGCTGCCTTTCTTTCCTGCCATGAGTTGTTCTCCGTATGATTGCAGATCAGCATCCAGTGATGAATAGAGGTCGGTACCTGCATAAGCGACAGTATCATATTTCCCTCCCTGAAAACTTCCCTTATCACGGTTCAGGACATCCACGACACGGATCTTCATACCTTTTTTCCCACGTAGAATGTCTTCATAGGATTTTTCGATACCACTTATCCCGATATAATCTCCCGGTTTATAGTACGGATTGCTTTCAATAATTTCAGGTCCGACTTCTCCTATATATCCAAGTGCGTGGGCGGCAATTGTATACGAATATTTACGAAGTGTACGGGGCTGAACAAAAAATCCAGGGAAAAGGAACATCTTTTCTTCGAGGTAACCATAGTTTTCACGTGTGATCTGTGATTCGAAAATGGAAGGCCGGTAAGGAGAATAGTTGCGGGCTTTTTCTACGCGGTCAATAAAATCTTTTTTGTCAATCTCAAGCAACCGGCACAATTCTGCTGTATCGACATTTTTTACCTGTTGAGGAATGACCATCAGGTCATATGCTGCTTCGTTGTAAACAAGCAATTTCCCATAACGGTCATAGATCAATCCCCTTGCAGGGTATTGCGTCATGTAACGTAAAACATTGTTATTGGCAGAAAGGACATATTTATCGGCCACAACCTGGACCATAAAAAGCCGGATAACATATACCAATCCAATCAACAGAAAAAAACCGATGACAATGAATGTCCTTTTCGAGTAAATACTTTCCATTGATATTATTTTCTCCTCAGGACGATTTCCGGTGTGGTGATGGTGTTGCTTTTATTAAGGGCACGGTCGTAAATATAAGCTTCAAATTTGATGGTATCATGAAGCGGGGGAGGATAGAGGGTAATGCTATCCGTAATATATCCTTTTATTGCCTTATTAGGGTCATTGGGAGTCAGAACCGGAATTCTGAGACTGAAAGGAATTGCCAGGTCAACTTGTTGGAATACACCATTCTGTTTTTCAAAAAAGTTAATGACATAATTATAATAATACTGGCCGCCTTTCTGGTAAGGTGGAAATGTGTCAGCTGCGCTCAGTCCGATATCTC
>JBEKQA010000134.1:0-9283 GCA_049520195.1 Bacteroidales bacterium | reverse complement strand
AAAATATTGGATTATGGCAACAATTTTAAAATCTGACCAGAGAGAATTTCAAGAAAGTCCTAATAAGATTGATAATTACAGAATATTCACAGATTTATCAAGAATGAAAAAGGGCCTAAATCCTGAAAACCTGAATTTCGACTTAAGACAATTAAATCCGGACCAGTATTCTGCGCCCTACCATTTCCATCGATATGCAGAGGAACTTTTTATGATTATCTCAGGCTCTTCAACATTGAGGACACCAAATGGATTAGAAATTGTAAAAAGTGGAGATTTGATTTTTTTTGAGAAAGGGGAAATAGGAGCACATCAGTTGTATAATCATACAACTGAGAGCTGTGTTTACTTGGATTTAAGGACTTATATTGGATATGATGTAGCTGAATATCCTGATTCAGATAAAATATTACTATCCCCATCATTTGAGATTTTTAATAAAGATTCACAAGTAAGCTATTTCGCCGGAGAGAATAATATTAAAGATAAGTGGAACCAAATTGAGAATAAAAAGAATAACACTTGCCGCTAACAAGCCCGCATCTTAAATAATTTTATTGTGAATCCTTTTTCATTTCAGATTTGGGTAAACCTTCCATTAGCAATTGTGAAATACTTTAAACCATCACCAATTGACCGAACAAAGATTGCTTTTGATTGTGTTTTTAGTTAGCTGCTCCTTGATATGGACTCCATTCGATCCTTCGGACAAAGAAATGATATCATCCGTCAGAATAGTCACATAGCTCCATCATTTTGCAAACTTTGCAAATTTTGCAGTTTTGCAAAATGAAAACTAACCATTGATAAAGGTTTATTTTAAAGTCGCTGACTAAAGAAATCAATATGATAATCGGAAGTGAACAGAAAGAAAGTTTCAGTAATGTTACAGTATGAAAAATAAAAACTTCGATAATTTGCTAATATACAGCTAATTATCGAAGTTTATTTGTGCCCGGAACAGGACTCGAACCTGCACATCCGTGAGAATACTAGTCCCTGAAACTAGCGCGTCTACCAATTCCGCCACCCGGGCAAATGCGTGTGAATAAAATGTGAGTGTGCCTTTAATTAAGGTGTGCAAAAGTATGGACTTTTTTATTAAGCAACAAAATTAAGTTTAGCTCTCCTTGTTTACACCTATTAAAAAATCCTCATACTGTTAGCCAGTATGAGGATTTTCAGTGCCCAGGACAGGACTTGAACCTGCACAGCCAAGGGCCACTACCCCCTCAAAGTAGCGTGTCTACCAATTTCACCACCTGGGCTGAATATTTTATTGCAGATGAGGGATTGGGGGCGCAAAGTTACATAATTTATCTTACGGATCAAGAGTTTTTTTCATCAAATAAGGCTTAGCCCGAAAGCAACGAGGATTCCTACGCAAACTGTCAGGAATTTCTGAAGGTTATATTTATGATTTTCTTCCGTCTCAAAAAGGATTGATGTAGAGACATGTAAAAAGATCCCAATAACGACAGCCATTATATAATTAAAATAAATATCAATTGAGGCAGAAGAAAAATGGCTGATCAGATTACTCACAATGGATCCCAACGGGGTCATGAAAGAAAAGATCACAAGACAGCCTATGGCTTTTTGTTTTGAGAGACCGTAGTGAAGAAACAGACTCATCAGGGTTAGTGAAATCGGGATATTGTGAATTACGATGCCGATCACGAGGGTATGTTGAATTCCTGTCCTGAAGGCGCCTACAATAGGCATTCCTTCAAGAAATGAATGGATACATAATCCAATTAAAAGTAAAAATGGAGAAACTCTTTCCCCATCAGAATGGTTTTGTTTGTGACCATGTTCAGCTCCTTCGGTAATAAGTTCAAGTACCAGCTGGATCAGGAATCCAAGCATTACAAACAGACCCACATATTTTACCCGGGAACTGAAAACCTCCGGTATCAGTTTCATAAAGCTTATCCCGATCAAAAAAGCTCCGCTAAAAGCAAGAAGGAGCTTAAGAATCCGCTGATCATCCTGACGGATAAAGAAAATAAAAGACCCGCTTGCGAGAACAGTCAGTATTAGAACAACATATAAGGTCAGAAGGGTAACCATTTAAGTTGAAGTATGAATTATGAGGTTGAACCAGGAATTATGATTTACATGATTTAGGCTATTCAAAGAAAATGAATATTTTTGTAATGACAAAAAATATTCTCATATGGAAGACAAGATAGCTCAGCTTAACCCGGAACGATTGTGGCATTATTTCTTAAAGATCTGCAGTATTCCTCATCCATCGAAGAAAGAAGGGATGATGATTAAGTACCTTTTAGACTTCGCAGCTAGAATGGGACTGGAACACCTTCAGGATGAAGCAGGGAACGTCCTGATCCGAAAATCTGGAACACCCGGGTTTGAGAACCTGGAATCGGTTATTCTTCAGAGCCATATAGATATGGTATGCGAGAAAAACGCTGATACAAAACATGACTTCGATAAAGATCCGATAATACCATGGATTGACGGTGAATGGGTTAAGGCAAAAGGAACGACGCTCGGAGCAGATGATGGAATCGGGATCGCAGCTATGCTTGCCCTCCTTGAATCAAAAACTATTCCTCACGGACCCCTGGAATGTTTGTTTACGATTGATGAAGAGACAGGACTGACGGGAGCTTTCGGAATAAAACCGGGATTGCTTAAAAGTTCTATCCTCATCAACCTGGACTCAGAAGATGAAGGACAATTATTCATCGGATGTGCAGGCGGGGCCGATACCACAGCACTCTTTGACCTGGAAACTGAACAGGTGCCGGATGAGACATTGGGTTATAAAGTCAGTCTTACCGGTCTTAAAGGGGGCCATTCCGGTGATGACATCAACAAGGGACTAGGGAATGCGGTTAAAATCCTCAATCGTTTCCTTTGGAATGCTTCCCGTAATTTTTATATGAGAGTCTCTTCTTTCAATGCCGGGAATCTCAGGAATGCCATTGCACGTGAAGGTTTTGCAGTGATAGCACTTCCGAAGGAATATAAAACCAGGTTTGAAGAATATGCTATAGAATTCCAGAAGACGCTGGTTGAAGAGCTTCATACGACAGAACCGAATATTAAATTCAGTGTTGAATCGTGCCCGCTTCCTGAAGAAGTCCTGATGGCTGACCTGGAGTTCTGGCTATTGAATTCTTTATATGCCTGCCCGCACGGGGTCATCGAATTTTCGCGGGATATCCCAAATTTCGTTGAGACATCCACGAATCTTGCTGCTGTTAAATTTATGGAGGACCATATCCAGATAACAACCAGTCAGCGAAGTTCGGTGGAATCGGCAAAAAAAAATATCCTCGACATGGTAGCAAGTGTTTTCAAGCTGGCCGGGGCAGAGATCGAGCAATCGACAGGATATCCGGGATGGAAACCTAATCCGGAATCTGTGCTTCTGGGAATATGCGTAGATTCTTACCGAAAGCTATTTCAGCAGGAACCAAAGGTCCTTGCCATTCATGCCGGATTAGAATGCGGACTCATCGGCGCCATTTATCCGGGGATGGACATGGTTTCGTTCGGTCCTACTATAAAAGGAGCCCATTCGCCGGATGAAAGGCTTGAAATAAAAAGCGCTGTAAAATTCTGGGATCTTTTACTGGATGTATTAAAGAAGATTCCTGCTATGTAGTGGTTGCAGGGGTTGAAAATTTTCAACCCCTACAATGTGGGGCTGAAGATTTTCAGCCCCTACAATCTGATACCGAAACCGAGCCTGAAAAGCGGGTTTGAATAGGGGGAATCATAAGTTTCGTTCAGGTTGTAGAGGACCACAAGATCAATGAATGCCTGCTTACTTATAGGTTGTTCGTATCCAATACCCACAAAGAGGCTGCTGATCTCCATGACATCTGTTCCCCGGCTGTATGAATAGCCATAGGGATCGATGATAGTTCCAGATGGATCCTGTTTAAAAGGGCGTGTATAATACAAGTATTCATATTCGGCATGTGCGAAGAAGTTCCCAAGGAAATTATCAAAGATACTGCGCAGGTAATATCGTGCAAAGAAACGGCCGCCGTAAACATTGGCTTTAAAATCGAGCCATTTCTGATTTGAGCCATCCCAGAAATAGTCCTTTGTTTTGAGATAATCGTAAGAAAAGCCGACGCCAAGGTGAAGCTGATCGACAACGCGAATCATGACCTCGGGTGATAGATCAATGTCGGTAATAGTGCCAAACTGGAGACCAAAATTGCCTCCAACTGAAACGCGGTTCCAAAAATCCTTCTTTTTATGAGCCTGGGATTCCTGTCCTAAGGAAAACAATGACAGGTTAGATAAAATGATAACAAAAGTAAATATCAGACAATATTTCTGTTTCATGGTAATACACTACTATTATAATACGCAAAAATAGTGAATTTAGTGTAATAATTGAGGGAAAATGAAGGAAATCTTAAGAAAATAACGCATTTTTTTGAATTTGTAATTAAGAGTAACAGAGTGACAGAGTAACAGAGTGACAAAGATTAGTGTTAAGTGATTAAGTTTTAAGTGTTAAGAAAAAGTAACAGAGTAACAGCGTGCTGCAAAAAAACGAAATCGCAAAAACTCTAAGCTGGCGCGCGTTTGTAACGCGTGCCGACTCAATGCTCGTTTGTAACGAGCAAAATACTTCTTCTCTCAGCAGAAGGGTGGCACCCAGGTATGGTTTTACTACTATAGTTTCTTACGGTTTGAAAGATTTGGGCGTTAATGTACTTTCTTTGGCTTCCATCCAAAGAAAGTACCAAAGGAAGATCACCGCTGCACGAAATTTACTAAAAATCATCGTCGTTCGCTAAATTTCGGGAACTCGTCACTTCGTTCCTCAAGCAGCCCGAAATTCTTTACGCTCATTCCTCGATTTTCTTTACGTAAATTTCATGAGGCGGGTAGTTAGAAGTGACATATCGCGACTTGTCATTACAATGCCTTTTAACCCCTCTTTTCCTCCATTAAAACTTCACTCTTCCTTCTCTCAGACTATAGTATTCCTTCGTTCTTTGTTCGTTCTTTATTCGTTTTAGATTCAATTAAACAATAAACAAAGTATAAACAGAAATTAATCATCAAATAATCATACTTTGACTCACCCAAAAGCATCAAAAAAAATGAAAAACCAGAAAAAGCAAGCTGATCTAACACAGAAATTTCCCGCCCGGACATACCCCTTCCACGCAGGAACTTTCACTTTTAAAGAAATTAAATATGAAGTTTATCCCCATTTGTTCTCCTCCCTCCTGGGGGAGGGGTTTGGGGTGGGGTTAAGAATCACGAAGAACCATTAATATCAACATCCGCCTGTACAACATTTCCGGGTTTATCAGTGACATGCACTATCACTTTACCACCTTGATAATTAAGATATTCCACTGTCGCAACATACTCCCACTCCCTGTTTCCTGAAAATGGCTTCGCAACAGCCGGACCTTTCTCAATAAGCTGACCCTTATTATTCAATATCATTACGCTAACTGTTTCAACCCTGAACTTATCCCATGCTGAAATCCTGATCACATTACCTTGTTGCCCTCTATAAGTGTTCAGATCGACTTTCTGCACCTTCGGTTTGGTTAAACAATCAGACATCGCTGCATGATAGACATCCTTATACTTCGTCTTCTTTTTCTTTTCGCTGTAAAACTCAGCCCGTTGCGGATCATTCTTAACCGCCTTGCTAATTTTGACCGCCTTCGCAAACATTGCCTGGTTTGCCAGCTGTGCAGGGCTCTTTACCACCTTGGAGCAGTCGGGCCGCTTAGTCATGACCGACTTTCCGCCGTAATTCCTGAGAACAATATCTCCTACTCTTCCGGAGTACATTCTGGTAATCAAATTGTTAAACGATATCGCCATTCTATGGGGTTTTTATAACAGTGGGTAAAGGTAAAACATAAAATTAACCTATGCAATATTCTAGGTAAATTGTTATTAACAATTTTATAGCTGAAATTAAGAAGTAGTGAAGAGTGAGAGGTGAAGAGTGAGGTGGGTTTTAATTTTTAAGTGATTAAGATTAAAGTTGTGAAATCCTATAAATATATTTATAAACTTTTACTGTTGATGTAAAATATTTTATTTACCTTTAATGTCTGTTTACATAATAAAATTATGACAATGAAAAACCTCTTCATTCTTCTTTGTCTTTCATTAATCCCAATTCTCTTATTCTCCCAATGGCGATGGCAGAATCCATTACCACAAGGCAATACTTTGAATGCTGTTTTCTTTACAGACTCAATTACAGGTTATGCGGTAGGTACTGCTGGAACAATTTTGAAAACCGCTGATGGGGGAGCAACATGGACAATTTATTCGAGTGGAACAGGTAATCAGTTAAACTCAGTATTCTTTTCAGATGCTAATAACGGGTTTGCAGCAGGAATGGGCAGTACAGGCGATCTTATACTAAAAACCAGCGATGCAGGAAATTCATGGAGCACTGCTTTCAGCGATTCAGAACCAGGATTGGAAGCGATTTTCTTCCCTGATAATAACACAGGTTATGCTGTCGGTATCTGGGGTAGTGTCATTAAGACTACGGATGCCGGTTCAACCTGGACAAAATTACCAGGACTATCAGCTTATGACTTTAATTCTGTTTATTTCACTGATCCAAACACAGGTTATGCTGTAAGTGATGATGGAGACATCTTAAAAACCACCAATGGAGGAACAACCTGGACTACACAATCCAGTGGGACTAACATACCATTGAATTCAGTTTTCTTTACTGACACTAATCATGGCTATATTGCTAGTGCAAGTGGCCTTCTGAAAACAATAGATGCAGGCACTACCTGGACTGTGGATACAAATGGACTGGGAGGATTCCAGCTTTCCGGATTTAATTCAATTTTCTTTACCGATGCCAACATAGGATTTGTGTCAGATGGGGGGGGTGGAAATATTTTTAAAACAGTGAATGCAGGAGCATCATGGTCATTTCTTTCGCAAACTACTGGTGAGGCATATTCTATTTATTTTCCCGACAGCAATATTTGTTATACTGTAGGAGATGTATTTATAAATAGAACCACCAATTCGGGATTGTCATGGACACCTTTATCTGAAGGAACAACTAATCCCTTATATGCTGTTTATTTTCCCGATGCTTCTCATGGTTTTGTGGTGGGTGATAATGGCACAGTACTTAAGACCTTGAATGGAGGGTCAAAATGGATAGAAATGGAAAATATTCCCACCGGAGGTTGGCCGCTGTTCGCAGTATTTTTTATCGATGCAAATAGAGGGTTTATTGCAGGTAGTTCTGGAATTATATTAAGAACAGTAAATAATGGATTGACCTGGACTCGAATTTCCAGTGGTACAAACAAAGATTTGAAGTCTGTAGTTTTTACGGATGAAAATACTGGATATGTTGTGGGGGGAGATTATCAGAGTACCGGGGTCATTCTTAAAACTACCGATGCCGGATTAACATGGACATCAAAACCGGTTACTTATGAGCTGAACTCTGTTTGCTTCCCTGACCCCAATACCGGGTTTGCAGTGGGTCTTGACCCTGGTAATAATGGTGATGGTGTGATCCTCAAAACAACGGATGGAGGAACAACATGGAATAAGTTATCTTTTGAAGAACCACAGCCATTATATTCGGTTTTCTTCATTGATGACAATACTGGATATACAGTGGGTTCCCTTGGAACTGGATTGAAAACAACAGATGGAGGAATTACTTGGGCTAATTTACCTCTTGCAACAATGCGGGATTTAAATTCTGTATATTTCCCGACCGCCAATACTGGGTATATTGTAGATCAAGGAGGAGAAATCATAAAAACACATAATGGTGGGATAAGTTGGACAGTTGATTCAAGTGGAACCTGGAACACGTTATCTTCAGTTTTCTTCACAGATTCAATAACCGGCTATGTTGTTGGGCAGACCGGTACCATATTAAAGATCGGTAATGGAGGCTCAGACTTTGTTGAAGAGCATAAAACAGTGTCTGATCTTTTCACTCTCTGGCCTAACCCTGCAAAGACCGTTATTACAATTACCGGCTCATTACCAGCACAGAAAGAGTTGAATGTAACCATTTTTGACCTAAAAGGAGAACAAGTGCTTACCGAGACATTTAACAATAAGAACAAGATCGAGATGAATATAAGCTCATTACCAAAAGGAGCATACCTGGTGAAAATAGGATCGGATGAGGGGATGGAGATCAAAAAACTGGTGATTGATTGAGTGAGGAGTAAGGGGTGAGAAAAGTGAAGAGTGAGGGGTGAAGAGTGAGGTGAGTTTTAAGTTTTAAGTGGTTAAGTTTTAAGTGTTAAGAAGAAGTGACAGAGTAACAGCGTAACAGAGATTATACATTGGAATTAGGAATGAAAAATTAGGAATTCTTGACAAACTTGATAACTTAAGGACTCTTTTATCTCTTTAGAGATTCGAATCGGCATCCTGGATAAAAAAAAGCAAAAAAATGTTTGGGGGTAATTCATTAGTTTTGAGTGCATGATGAGATTATTTTCGCCAGACAGAGAAAATTAGACTGCAGAAGTCATTGTTATATCAAAACAATAGTGTACTTTTGCAGTCCCGAATTCAAAAAACGGGAATCGTTCTTAAGAGTATTGCAAGTGGAAAACCGGAGATGCCAGTAAAAATGGCAAATTTGGAGGGTGTTTAAATTTTTATCAATTTTTTTTGCATAAAAATTTGGACGTAATAAAAAAGGTTGTACTTTTGCAGTCCGAATTTGAAAAAAGTATCCGCGAAAGCGGAAGAACAAATAACGTTCTTTGAAAGATTGAAGTAAGCCTAGTAGTAAATATCCCAAAGTTTTTCTTTGGTTATAACAAATCTTGAAGGAATCAAATTATACATTTTACAATGGAGAGTTTGATCCTGGCTCAGGATTAACGCTAGCGGCAGGCCTAATACATGCAAGTCGAACGGTAACAGGTCCAGCAATGGATGCTGACGAGTGGCGCACGGGTGCGTAACACGTATGCAACCTACCTTTGACTGGGAGATAGCCCCGAGAAATCGGGATTAATACCCCATAATATTATAGTGAGGCATCTCATTATAATTAAAGCTCCGGCGGTCTTAGATGGGCATGCGCGACATTAGCTAGTTGGTGAGGTAACGGCTCACCAAGGCATCGATGTCTAGGGGTTCTGAGAGGATTCACCCCCACACTGGTACTGAGACACGGACCAGACTCCTACGGGAGGCAGCAGTAAGGAATATTGGTCAATGGACGCAAGTCTGAACCAGCCATGCCGCGTGCAGGATGACAGCCCTACGGGTTGTA
>JBEKQA010000133.1:0-15720 GCA_049520195.1 Bacteroidales bacterium | reverse complement strand
ATGCGAGGGATGTCGTTATATATGATGTTAATTATCCCGCTCGTACTTTTATTCATCGATAATGTTAAAAAGCTGAATTATTTTTTTACGATATGGGGATTGTTATCGATACTGGCGAGTTTGAAAGGCATTGTTCAGATTGTTGCGGGTCCGGATCCGTGGGAGCAGGAATGGTTAAGCAGTTCAGCCGGGCAGACTCATATCATCTGGGGGCAGTTGAGAGCATTTTCCTTTATGAGTGATGCCGGGCAGTTTGGTGCGAACCAGGCCTATACGGCAGTAGTAGCGATGATTGTATCAATAGCAGAGAAAAAGAGAGGAAGGAAGTTGTTTTTTCTGTTGGTAACAGTTTTTGGATTAATAGGGATGGCTTTGTCAGGAACACGGGGAGCGGTTGTAGTTCCATTGGCAGGATTTGCATATTTTCTTATTTTGCGTAAGAGCGGGGTGATGATGATCTCAGGGATGATGTTATTATTATTAGTATTTGTATTTTTTAAATTCACTTATATAGGCCAGGGGAATACGTTTATACGGAGGATGCGAACGGCGTTTAATCCTGATGATCCATCGTTACAGGTTCGGTTAGAGAACCAGAAGAAGCTGAGGGTATATCTTGCAACGCGACCGTTTGGAGGAGGGATTGGATTGGCGGGAGTGAAGGCAAAGGCGTATCTTCCCGATGCATTTTTGTCGAATATAGCGACAGACAGCTGGTATGTAATGATCTGGGCTGAGCAAGGGATTGTTGGACTGACGTTGCATTTGTTTATCTTGTTTTACATATTGATAAAGGGATCGGTGAAGATCATGTTCAGGATCAGGGATCCGATATTAAAATTGAAGATGTCAGCGCTGGCATCGGGGATGATGGGTGTGATGGTTGCCTCGTATGGGAATGCGGTACTGGGGACAATGCCAACCTGTTTGTTAATATATACATCCATGGCTTTATTGCTAAACTCTGAAAAACTTGATATTCAAAATATTTAGGCATCTAATCAAACAATAGTTTATATTTTAAAAGAGCGTTGTAGATCAGCGATGAGTTTTATAATATGATTGAATTTAAAACTCCGATTATTAGTGAAGTAAGATTTTTGAATGCATTTGCAATAAAGAAGGCTTTTTAACATGATCATGTGGAAAGAAATAATTATTAATATTTAACATGATAAAAAATATATTATATTCGTAATTGATTATTGATCAGGAATGCCAACTTAATTTTGGGAAAAAGCAATGGAACAAGCTGGACTAAAACAAGAATCACCAAGGATAACTGAATTAGAAGCTGAAAAGTTACTCTACGAATGGAATAGAACCAAAGTCGATTATCCAAGGGACAAGTGTGTTCATCAACTTTTTGAGGAGCAGGTTAAGAGAACTCCGGATAGTATAGCAGTAATTTATGAGAATGATCATACAACCTATGCCGAATTAAATGCAAGGGCAAACCGGCTGGCACACTATCTTGTAAATCAAGGGGTAAAGGAAGGATCAATTGTCGCGGCTTTTATGGAACGAGGAATAGATATGGTGGCAGGTTTACTCGCCATTTCCAAAGTGGGGGCCACGTACCTTCCCTTGGATCCGATTTACCCAAAAGTACGTATTGAGATGGTTCTCAATGATGCACGTCCTGTATTATGCCTTACCCAAAGATCATTAATTGATCATTTACCTCAATTGGAGTCAAAACTTATACTTATCGATGAGAAAGAAAAATACATCGATGAATCAACGGAAAATTTACCTTATGGTAAGCCATTAACGCCACTTTACATTATATTTACTTCAGGTTCAACTGGGAAACCAAAAGGTGTTCCTGTTACCCAGCGTTCGACGGTTAATCTGATCAATTGTTTTACAAGACTGTTGCAAGTTACTTCAAAAGATATAGTATTAATGGTGACTACCATCACTTTTGACATTGCTGAAAGTGATATTTACCTTGCACTGTTAAATGGTGGAAAGCTAGTAATTGCTACCCGGGAAACCTCAATGAACATGGAGCTTCTTAAAGAAAAGCTTGAGAACAGCAAAGCAACCATCTTTGAGGCTACTCCGATAACCCACAAAATGCTGATCCAGGCTGGATGGAAAGGGAAGAAAGATTTAAAACTCGTGAGTGGTGGAGATGAGATGTCGAGAGAACTTGGTTCTGAACTGGTTAAGCGTGTCAAGGAAGTTTTTAATGTTTATGGACCTACCGAAACCACGATCTATAATACATATAAGAGAGTCATCCCGGAAGATGCTAAGGGAGAAGGTTGTGTGCCTCTTGGCCGGCCTGTGGATAACAATCAGTTGTACATTTTAGATACCGAGATGAAACTTGTTCCTGTAGGAGTTCCCGGAGAATTATATATAGGAGGTGATGGCCTGTCGCCCGGATATCTCAATAATCCTGAGATGACTGCATCCAAGTTCGTAAAAAATCCTTTCAGTGACAAACCAGATGACCTCATCTTCAAGTCAGGAGATCTGGTGAAATATTTACCGGATAGCACGATCGTTTTTCTTGCCAGAATTGATACCCAGGTTAAGATCCGTGGATTCAGGATCGAACTTTCTGAAATTGAATCGATTATTTGTTCTTATCCAGGTGTTAAAGAGGCAATCGTTGTTGCACCTAAAAACTCTTGCGGTGAAAAGGTTCTCGTAGCTTATTACACACTTGATTCATCAGAAGATATTGACCTGGAAAAACTTCGTAGTCTCTTGAAATCAAAATTGCCTGATTACCAGGTACCCTCCTTCTTTTTAAAATTAGACAACTTGCCTCTTACTTTAACAAATAAGGTTGACAGGCGAACTCTTACAGCAGCCGGTCTTCCGGTAGTTGTAGATGATGTCAATTTTGTTGCTCCATCAACAGAATGTGAAATTCGTCTTGCAAAGATCTGGAAAGACATTTTAAAAATTGACAAGATTGGCATTCATTGTGGTTTCTTTGAACTTGGCGGCTATTCACTGCTTGCGGTCACAATGATCATTAGAATTGAAAAGGAATTCGGGATCAGGCTCCCCTTGACGACCTTGGTTGAACAAAATACAATTCATAAATTATCAAAGATTATCGAAGAAGGTATAGCACCTGACAAATGGAGGTCTTTAGTCCCACTTCGGCCAAATGGGAAAAAGAAACCCCTCTTTCTGATTCATGGTATGGGGTTGAATGTCCTTTTATATACCACTATCACCAATTATCTGGACCCGGATCAGCCTGTATATGGACTCCAGGCCAAAGGTCTTAATGGGGTCGAAAAACCACTGGAAACCTTAGAAGAGATTGCATCTTATTATATTTCAGAGATTATGACGATCGATAGTGATGGTCCTTATCAACTCGCAGGATATTCCCTTGGAGGTAATATTGCTTACGAAATGGCAAGACAACTTACTGAAATGGGAAAGAAGGTGAGTTTCGTCGGTCTTCTGGATACGGATGCGGAAAATTTAATAAATCCTTTCTCTCTTTCAGGTATCAGGTATTCCGGGGGAAAATACACTTTGAATTATATTAAATGGAATATTTTATATCTTTTCAAGCACCCTGATGAATCCATGTTTGCAGCTATCAGACGTAGGTTAAGTGGACTAAGGAAAAAAGTCAGAGGCCAAGATTACAAGGTTGCCAAGAAAGACAAGGTTTCAAAAGGTGAACAACGTGAACTTCCAAAATACTTGCGCAATGTACATCGTGCCAACCTGAAGGCCAGCAGAAAGTACGTTATCAAGCCTTATAATGGCTGTGTACATGTGTTTAAAGCGACCCATCAGGCATTTTATATTCACGATACTGTCAATTATGGGTGGGATAAATATGCTCTCGGCGGAGTGGTAATGCATGAAGTTCCTGGTGAACATTCAGGGATTTTTGCACCTCCAAATGACAAATATTTTTCATCTTTATTGCAAAAAAGCCTGGATGAATCTATGATCCAATCATGGACAGAAAAAGTCAGTTAGAGACTGTTGACCACTCTAATTTTATTTTCAGGGAATCTGAGTGGAATTCAATTCCAGAGATAAATATCCCTTTATTGATCATTCTGAAAACAGATCACTTTGGTGTTGAGGAGCAAACCCGACTAAGTAGTTTCTTATCTGAGGATGAGATTATAAAAAACAGGAGGTTCCGGTTTCTTCGGGAAAGAACGAGTTATACTGTCATTCATGGACTTCTGAGGTGGATATTGGGAAAACATCTCGGGATAGAACCACGAACCATAGATTTTAAATTTGGTACTAACCGAAAACCATATATAACTGGCTATACCCGGAATATATTTTTTACCCTATCACACAGTTCCGGAGTATCTTTACTGGCATTTGATCCGAGAAATGAAATTGGTGCGGATGTTGAAATGATCGATCAAGAATTTGACTATGAGCCTATTGTAAAACGCTGGTTTACACAGGAAGAAGTCAGGTATATAGGGCAATCAAAGGAGATCTCAAGGAAAAGGTTTTATGAACTCTGGACACGAAAAGAAGCTTATCTCAAGGCAATTGGGGAAGGAATTACGAAGAATCTTAGTATTGAAGTGCTTGAAAACAAAATTACCAATCAATCACTGGTGGGAAATGAAGGCCAGCATGGCGATTTCATATTAGAGTCTATGATATACGATCGAAATTACCAAATCACAGTTGCATTAAATGAAAACTCTTCTAAACTTCGTATATTCGCGATCCCATAAAATGAAAAGGTTTATTTTGTTATTTTAAAAACACTTAGGATTTTTGAATCTAGCAATATGGCGGTCAATTTTTTCAACTAAACCATGTTAACGCTGAAACATATGAACAAAATAAGACCGATTCTGATTGTACTTTTTCTTATTTTCATCTTTGATGATAAGGAAGTCAATGCACAGTACCACAGGTTTGTCATTCCGGTCAGTGTTACATACCTGGATGCAAGTACAAGCCCATATAACCAAATAAATCCAGGGGACACCGTTTTTTTTCTGGGAGGTAGTAAACAATTTCTGGAAATTCACAACTTTCTAGGTAGTCCAAGGCTTCCAATTATTTTCAGTAATCTTAATGGAACAGTTAACATTAATACCAACTGGTATTTTGGAATTACTATCGCTAATTGCAAGTACATTAGATTGACGGGCACTGGCGATTCCCGGTATTTTTATGGTTTTATGGTCAGTGGTGTTCAGGGAGGGACCGGTCTGGGTATGGGTTATTTATCTTCCAATGTGGAAATGGATCATATATATATTGCGAATACCTTGATTGCCGGGATATATGCAAAGACCGATCCGGATTACACATTAACATCTGTTCGAAGCAATTTTACTCAATATAATACGGTCATTCATGATAATTATTTTTACAATACTGGCTGTGAAGGGATGTATATTGGAAGTAGCTTTTATTCAGGCGAGACTATTAATTGCAATGGGAAAGATACTGTTGTCCTGCCACATGTTCTGATGGGAGTGAGAATATACAACAATATTGTGAAATATTCCGGCTATGATGGAATTCAGGTAGGTTCTGCAGTCTCGGACTGTCTGCTCTTTAATAATCTGATCATGTACGACAGTCAGGCCGCTGTTTATGCTCAAATGTCAGGCTTTTTGATTGGAGGAGGGTCAAAATGTGATTGTTACAACAACTACATATACAAAGGCAAGGGAGATGGTATAGATTGTCTGGGGTTGGGTGGTTATAAAATGTACAACAATGTGATTGTAAGTCCGGGTTATAATTATTATCCCGGGAATATGAGCTATCCAAAGCACGGAATATATGTCGGTGATGTTTCGGTTATTCCGGGCAATTCCTTCTCAATACTGTTTAATGATATAATTAATCCAAAGACCGATGGTATTTATTTTAACAGCGTACTAAGTGCAAATAATCCTATTTACAGCAATGTGATTGTAAATCCCGGAGCAGGAACTTCCCATTACATTGAAACCGCTACAAATAATACCATTCAGAAAAATAATTTTCTGACAATGGATATTACAACATGTAAATTTGCTGATACAACTTATGCACTGACTTCATCATCACCACTAATAGATGCGGGATACGTTGATAACCTGGGCATTGCATATGATTATTTTTATCACCTAAGGCCATATGGACATGGATACGATATCGGAATCAATGAATATAACCCTTTATATTATCCTTTAATAGATGCACATTTGCAAAATATTCAGCCTTATGATTCCAGTCATTCAATAGAAGAAAATCAGTCTTTGAGGATTGACCGTCTTCCCTATCCGGACCCGGCTTCAACCAAAGTTTCGATTGACTATTTTATAGACAGCATAAATAATGTGATTCTTGATGTTTATAATTCCGAAGGGAACCAAATATATCATTATGAGGATAACAAGATAGCCCTTGGAAGCCATACTATTGATTTGGATGTAAAGGATTTCCCTGAAGGCGTTTGCCTGTTCACCTTACGAGCCGGAAGAGAAGCCTTCTCCGGAAGATTCATAAAAGTAAAATAGAGATTATTTCTTATTTTCTTATAGCTGATTTTTTCATGATCTGGGAGGGGTTCCGATCACTATCCTGAAATTGAAATAGGGGTGTCCTAATGAAGTCAAAAGACGAACCCAGAGGGGAAGGAGCTGTTCGGTTCCACGCGCAGTTGTAATATCTCCGATATCAAGAATATTAGCATCCTTCCATCCAAAACTGATTAAAATACTCCTGACTTTGTGTTTTGCTTCCAGGTCATTTCCACATAAAAAAATGGTATGATCCCCAGATATTAATGACGGGTTAACCATAAGGGAAGCGGTCATAGTATGTAAGCTTTTTACGACCTTCGTTTCAGGGAATGTCCGCTGAATCTGCTCTCCCAAAGAATCGGTATTACTGACATATAAACTTGGAGGTATCCCATGTGAAAAATCAAGAGGATTTGAAACATCGAGAAGGATTTTATTTTTCAAATTATCATGCCCGGCATGTTCCAGGGCATTCAATGAACCCATTCCGTTTGTTGCATTGATTGTAAATTCTCCAAAGGCTGCAGCATCGGCAAATGAAGCAATCTTTATATTTGAGTGTTCCTTGTACCATTCACCAAATGCCGGCCTGCCATAAGGTCCGGGTTCGGTGGTTTCCAGTGTTTTTTTTACATCCCGAGTTCCTATGATTACCTCATAACCCAGTGTTACCAGTTTTGCGGCAAGTGTTTGTCCGACTACTCCTGTTCCAAATATTGCTATTTTCATCTCTTATGGTTTTATTTAAATGAACTATTTTAATTCTTCATTTCAACAAATTTAGCAATAACAAAAAGTTTTGTCAAGGAGAAGATTGAAACCTTGATAGTTGCATGTTTAAGAATGTGAATTCCAAGAGAAGAGTTGACCATAAGTCATTATAGCAAATCTAAGGATATAGAGAGATTGACGGATCTTTGAGTGAGCTATTTTGGGTCATATTTAAACTATGCTATCTATTTTAAAAAAAAAGATTAAAATATTTGGATTTATAATTTGATCAGAAAGAAGTTTTATATAAATTTACCACAGGAATTACTGAAGAATTGTGCTGTTAAGTAATTTCCGTACATGCCTGATATTATTTTAAAGGATTTAAAACTGAAAAACGAAATCTAAATTTTTATTTTTATTTAGAACAACAGTCGTATTAGACAAAAAAAACTGTGAGTTTAGAATTATCTTATTCTTATTTCACTGCTGATATTATTAGATTCACGGATAAGAGTTTTACTTCCTATTCGTTTTACAGAGATGTAGTTTTAAAAATGACAGACTGGATTTATTAAGTTGTAAAGTGAGTTATCCGTATTTATAAAAGAGTGAATTGAAAATATTATAAAATTAGACTTCGATTAATTCAGTATTAACATTAAAATTTTCATCAAGATGAAAAAAAATCTAAACATTTGGATTGTACCGATAATCATGATTGGATTATTTATGATTCTGCAGATTGGGTGTAAAAAAAGCAGTTCATCATCCAGTACTCAGCCTTCAAATGCCGGGCCGGATGTTACTGATGTTGACGGTAATGTCTACCATTCTGTTGTAATCGGAACACAAACCTGGATGGCTTCAAATCTGAAAGTCACAAAGTACCGCAATGGTACTGCAATCCCAAACGTCTCAGACAGTGCACAATGGGTAGCTTTAACAACCGGTGCTTATTGTGTCTATAATAATGATCCCACAATGGTCAGTACCTACGGTCTTCTTTACAACTGGTACGCAGCAGGTGACAGTGTTAATATTTTAGCGCCACAGGGCTGGCATGTCCCTACAGATGCCGAATGGACAACATTAACTACCTACCTGGGGGCAAGTGCTGGCGGAAAACTTAAAGAAACCGGCACAAAACATTGGGATAGTCCGAATTCCGGTGCGACCGATGCTACGAATTTTACTGCCCTTCCAGGCGCTGACCGTAGTTACACCGGAGTGTTTCATAATATGGGTATCTATGGTTTCTGGTGGACTTCATCTTACTCCGGTATCAATGGGATCGATCGTATAATGACTGATGCAAGCGCAAATGTTTTTAGTATAAATTATCCAATGGATATTGGTTTCTCGGTTCGCTGTGTAAAGGATTGAGAATACATTTCGACACTTTATCCTTGTTTAGTCTATTTTTGTAACATCAAATTCCAAAGGAATGAGATTTACCTGTTCAACGGTAATTAATTTACCAATTGACAAGGTGTTAACATTCTTCACAAACACTCAGTATTTAAAACATTGGCAAAAAGGATTAGTAAGTCACGAAATACTGAGTGGCGCCCTTTGGCAACAAGGCACAAAATCGAAAATCATCTTTCAAAATGGAAAACGAAGAGTTGAGTTGATTGAGACGATCCAGACGAATGATTTGCCCAATGAAATAGTGGCATTGTATGAGCATGAGCACATGGAGAATACGATGACAAGCCGGTTCAGTAAAATTGATGAAGATAAAACAGTCTATATTGTTGAGATTAACTATGTAAAGCTTTTCGGATTCGTTCCAAAACTGATGTTCTTCCTGATGCCGGGGTTTCCCAAAAAGCAAACACAGAAAATGGTGGATAGCTTTAAGGCCTTTGCTGAGAGTCAAAAATCAGAAATATTGGAATAATCGATAAAGTTTCAATAGAATTCAAAACGTTTGAAATCCGATATATATGGATGACAAACTGAGATCAAATTTACCTTGAAAAAGGAACAAAAACTTCTGACATCAGAATTCTGGGGCTTTTCTTGGATTGAGGCTGCAACAACAGACCTGGAAATCTCTTGGACTGAGGCGACCGTCAAATCTGGTGAGTACATTTCTGACAGTTTTTATCTGGGTTATCGCCTTGATTATAATGTCTTTCTTTCTTCGTCATCTAATTACTTCACTAATCCATAAAGGGCCAGATCTTGGAGCTTTCAAATCGGTAAGAGGAAATTTTACTGCATTACTGATGGGGCTTGCGGTGGCTTGGATCTTCGGCGGCTTTTGTGAAGAGATTTTTTTCCGTGGTTTCCTGATGAATGTCATCTATAAAATACTGCCAGGTTCAGATAGGAATTCAAG
This sequence comes from Bacteroidales bacterium, assembly GCA_049520195.1. Taxonomy (GTDB): domain Bacteria; phylum Bacteroidota; class Bacteroidia; order Bacteroidales; family FEN-979; genus FEN-979. The sequence goes on along the minus strand of JBEKQA010000133.1, from coordinate 6,153 downwards.
AGTAAAGTGGGGATTGGCATTGGTGATAACCTCCATTCTTACAGGCTTTGGACATTCATACCAGGGAATTACAGGAATGATCCTTACGGGAATTATTGCATTATGTTTCGGATCAATTTATCTGACCAACAATCGTAATCTATGGCCCGGTATTCTGACCCATGGCATCTACGACTCAATTGCATTTATCCTGGTGTTTTCAGGTTTCAGCCTTGATTCACTGATTAAATTTTGAAAAACGCTAATTATATTAGTCAAAGGTGATTTTTTTTAGTATGATCCATCATGAAAACTGAAGAAACAAGTTATCTTTGTATAAACTAACGAGGTCTATGAAGATAAATATTATTTTAATCATCCTCCTTTTGACTTGCCTGCTTGGGGGACAATCCTTTGGCAAGAAAATACAGGTAAATTCCGAGACGAATTATATTGTCGGGACAGAAAGGCCTTACAACACATTGAAGCCGGGAGACACGATTCTGTTGATGGCAGGAAACAGACCCTATATTTGTTTAAAGGATGTAAAAGGGAGTGCCGGTCATCCCATCGTCGTAATGAATGGTGGAGGAGTCGTGACCGTCAATACCGACCATTATTTCGGAGTGAAAATTGCAGGATGCCGGTACCTCCGGTTCACAGGAACGGGCGATCCGAAGCATTTCTATGGATTCTCAATTTCCAGGGTAGCCAATGGAGCAGGAGTCAGTATCGGAGATCTTTCTTCCGATATCGAGCTGGACCATTGCTACATAGCCCACACCAAAATTCAGGGGCTATTTGCTAAAACCGATCCTGACTGTTCACTGGAATCTGCTAGAAATAATTTTACACAGTATAATACCATTATTCACGACAATTATCTCGATTATACAGGGAATGAGGGTATGTATATTGGCAGCTCTTTTTACACCGGTGAGACTTTTAAATGTCACGGGAAAGACACGGTGATCTTCCCGAGTGATCTTGTCGGAGTTCATATCTATAACAATATTGTTAATCATTCGGGCTGGGATGGGATACAGGTTGGCTGCGCAGTGAAGGATTGTTCCATACACAATAATATTATCATGTATGACAGCCAGGAAGGTGTGCCAGACCAGATGTCGGGAATCATGTTCGGCGGAGGTACCTATGCGGATGTCTATTGTAATTATATTGCCTATGGGAAGGGGGATGCAATCGACTGTTTCGGACTGGGTGGCAGGATCTTTAACAATATTATCATCAATCCGGGTTATAAGTATTACCCCGGAAATAAGAGTTACCCTAAACATGGTATGTATTTAGGCGATGTATCGGTTGTACCCGGTAATTCATTTCATATTCTGTTCAATGACATTATCAACCCAAAAGATGCCGGTATTTATTTTGCAAGTATAAAAAGTGCAAGAAATCTGGTTGCCAATAATGTAATCATTAATCCTGGAGGAGGATCAAATCGTTATATTGTGACAAATTCAATTAACGTAATAGAAAAGAATAATTTCTTCTCCATGAAGATAGCTGATGCCGGGTTTACAGTGGACACAACATACAGATTATTAAAGACATCCAGGTTAATTGATGCCGGTTATTCAGATAATAAAGGGATCACTACTGATTATTTTGGTCACCCCCGGCCACAGGGAAACGGATTTGATATCGGGGCGGTGGAGTTCGGATCAGGCAGTCAACCAGTAAAATAGAATTACCAACCGGAGCGTCCTGGAATTAGTAAAGCATTCCGCAGGTAGGTCGTGACGCTAAGATGTGAGATAGCAAAATGGTGAAATTCCTAATTCCAGATTCTAACTCATAATTCCAGATTCAAAATAATTCAGGTATTTGGATGCAAAATAAATTACTTGTAATCCTTGCTTTGTTACGTAAATATTACTATATTTGTAGTTCATTTAAACACCATTCATTATGGCTGTATCTTATAATAATGTGATTACCAGAACATACTCCGGCAGAGTTGGCGATATCGTTTTAAGAAATTACAACGGGAAGTCTGTAATGGCCAAGCGGCCGGACTGCTCGAAGGTGATCAAGAGCGCACTGCAATGGGAGAATATGAATAAGTTTGCCAAGGCGGTCAAGTATGGCCTGTTTGTCATGGCTAATCATGTACTCTGTGAGTATTACAGGATGAAAAGGCCAGACCTGAGTCCTTATCATGCAGCTATCTCTGATTATCTGTCGCGGCCGGTTATAGAGCGTGTTGATGTGAGGGAATATAAAGGTCATCCGGGAAATGTTGTTACTGTTTCGGCCTGGGATAAGTGGAATATTGAAGGAGTTGGCGTGGTGATCTTTAATGCCATAGGAGATATTATTGAGTTCGGAGCAGCCGTTCCAAAAGAGTTCTCAGGAAACACCGAATGGGAGTACATGGCGACTATTGAGAATGCTGATTATAAATCTAGCAGAATATTGGTGAAGGTTACGGATAAGCCGGGGAACGTTATTCACGAAATCATTACCCTTGATAGTACATAGGGGTTTCGTAACGCGTGACACGTAACGCGGGGCTATTCAAGTAAATCTCCAATATTATTTCTTTAAATGTCAAATTTCTGAGTGGGGGAGGTATGCCTAGGCGGAAAAATCTTGGCTAAAATTAACCTCCAAATTCCAGATTCCTACTCCTGTTTCCAGATTTCGATTCCAAATTCAAGATTCAATCCCCATATTTCTGTATTTCCGTATTTCCATACTACTTTACTCCGTCTAGCCTATACTGTCTATATACTTAGACCATAGTATTTCTTCGTTCATCCTTCGTTAATCCTTCGTCAAGTGTATAAGTAAACTATATCGATAGTACAATAATCAAATAATGGTGAATCTCGGAATCAAATAGTTGTTTTTGAGAACAGTCATGATACGGAATTCTCACAAGAAATATTTTACACAGAGTTTCACAGAGAAGACACAGAGTACCACAGAGCAATCTATTATAAATCTTGTGACTTAAATATTGTTGAGTATAAAACCACGATTACACTTCAGCACGAAGGATTGATATATGATAATCAGCTTTATAACTTGACAAACTTGATAACTTGATAACTTGATAAACTTTATAACTTTATAAACTTGACAAACTTGATATTGCTATGTAAATATTTTGGATATTATAGATGGTCATCAATTTTTTATTTATTTTTGAAAGAGAATCGATGCTATTGGATGTTGTTTAGTCAGGAAACTTTGACATGTAGATTAAAATTCAGAAGCTTTAGGGCAAATAAAAAAGCTAATGGTTTAGCTAATAACCATGTGCAACTCATTTAAAACCATATTATGAAAAAAATCAGTTTGGTATGTGTGACAATTCTTGTGGTAATCTCAAGTTCTTACGGACAAATTAAAAATTTCAGGCACTACCAGGAGACTATTAACTCGGCAGAGTTGAATTTAGTTGCCGGGAATCAATTACAAGCATTAAATATATACTATAATTTACTTACTACTTCAGACGGGAACTTTGCAAAAGACATTTATAATGCATTAATGCTGGCAAAGGATTTAAAGAGATTAGACACACTTTTTACCTTACTGGATTTAGTCAAAGCAAAGAACTTTGATAATGAGTACATTAATGGATTGCCTGAGTTTTCAGACCTTCACAATAATCCAAAATGGAAATCATTCATGAGTACTAATAACAAAATTATTTATATTGACACTGCATTAAGAAGTAAAATCAATAATCTTTACACCCGGGATCAATTTTTCAGAAGGAAAGAAGGATCTTATAAGATTTATGGAGATACCATAAAAAAAATAGACAGTTTAAATATCGAATATTTACTGTCCCTCATAACCTTAAGAGGCTTACCGGGTGAGAAAGAAATTGGGGCCGAAGATTTTACCGGGGGTCATGGTTACGACATTGTATTACATCATTATTGTCAAAGGCGCTCACAAGACAAAAAGTTGATCAATCTGACTGCATTTTTAGTAAATCAGGTTCTTGATGGCAGGATTGAACCAAACAGGTGTGCTCATATTATAGAAATGCAACAGGGGGAATTTAATGCCGGTGATTTCGATGTCCACCAATTCAGGTTTAATAACAAATATTCGCAAATTCTGGTTCCTGACTATTCCTGGCAGAAGCGGGCAATGATTGAAGAATACAGAAAATGGATCTGCCTTGAGCCACTTAACGATTACTATAAAAAAGTTTTATTTATGAATAACAAAAACAACAAGAAGTATAAAATTGATTTTTCCTTTAATGTCTTTAACGTAAACAATGAAAATGATTTCATGAATTTTCAGAAAGGGATGGTTGTGCTGAAATAAAGTACACAAAACAAGCCGGATCGAATCAATACAGGGTCTGGTAGTACGAAGGGTGTAAGTTATTAAAAATCTATTCTTTATGAATTCGCTTATTGCTGGTTATATCAAAAAATAATTATAACTCTTTAGGCATATTTAAGACAAGCCAAAAGCCAAATATTTAAAATGAAGAGAATTTGTATCTCATTAATAATAATTTAAGTTTCAATCAATTCTTGTTTATCAAACGCTATCTCATTCTGACATGTCTTTATCAACAATAAACTTATTCAGAAATTTTCTGAAACCTCAATTGATCCTCAAGTTTCATTAAAACATTCTGATATAAAAATCTCAGATTCTTTGATTATTCGTTATTTTAATAACACATATTGCAAGAATTGTCTAGTGAATTTATTAATAGAAGATGATAAAGGGAAATGTGTTGAACAGATTAAAAATTCTGATACTTTCGAACCGTTATCGGTGTCATCAATTGAAATAATAAATTATAAGAAAAAGCACGGGAGTCAATATTTCGAACTTTATTATTATGAGAAATCTATAAAATCAAAAACGCTGTTATTCAAAGTGATATTAGATTAGACTCACTATCTAATGAGCCAGCAGAGGACAATACGGGGCAAGTCGGTTAGGATAGTGGTTTGATCACGTGAAAAACAACCTCAAATGTAATTAACATGAAAATAATTGGGCTATTAATCATTGCATTTAGCGTGAGCTCTGCTGCAGTTACCCAGCCGTTACAACCTAATGACAGTATTAAACCATTTGTGAATTATTTGATTCACATGCCTTATTTAACCGCAAAAGAGTATGTTCTGAAATCTTTTGAAGATAAAGATATTATTATTTTTAGTGAAAGACTTCATCCTGAATTTACTCAATATGAAATGATTGTTGATATAATCAGGGATAATAGATTCAAAGGAAATGTATATACAGAGGTTGGCTCTTTTAATTCCGGTAAACAAATAAATGAGTTCCTGGGAAAAGAAGGATTATCAAAAGAAAAAGTGCAAGAAGAAATACTGAAAATATTCAAAGATCTTGATTTCTTTCCCTTATGGGATAATTACAATTATTATTACCTGATCAAATCCATTTACGAGATAAATCAACAGCGGAGCGTGGATGATAAAATTTTTCTTTACCCTTTGAACTTAATTTTTGAATGGGGTTCTATAAAATGCAATGAACAGTATAGCATGTTTATGGACATGTTTGAAAAACAAAACGATTATCCTGCGGTAATTGATTATGATGCCATTATGGGGAAACATTTCATCTATGCTTATCTTGACGCAAAATATCAGCATCCAAACAAGAAAAAAGCCCTGGTGATTATTAACACATACCATGGCTATACAAGAATACCCGAATATCTTCCATGTCCGACAGAACCCTTTACAATCAGTACAGCAGAGTATATTTATAAGACTTTTCCAAAGATCACAAAAGGAATTCTGATCAACTTCTATCCCACATCAAGTACTATTAAATTAGTTGCTGATGGGAAATGGGATGCTGCATTTAAGATTACAAGCAATAAGGATGTTGGTTTTGATTTGCAAGGTACCCCATTCGGCGAAACAACCTTTGATATGTATAACTTCGGAGGAAAATCGTTCAAAACCGTCAATTTTGAAGATCTGTTTGACGGGTTTATCTTTTATAATCCAATTGAGAATTTTGAAGTAGCAGTGGGGATTCCGGAAATATTTAATGATTCATTGCAAAATCCGGTGATATTGACCACCTAAATCCGGTTGAAAGTGACCACCTTCTTTCCGGTGCAAATTGACCACCCCCATTTTCTCCTCATTTTTTCCCGATCTTATCGCTTTTAGACGG
>JBEKQA010000132.1:0-17890 GCA_049520195.1 Bacteroidales bacterium | reverse complement strand
ATTCTCCCGCACAAATGGAATCCGGAGTCGCAGTTGCAACTACATAAACCGAATCTCCTGATCGTACAAAGATCGTTGCTGTTCGCTGGTGAACGGGAGTGCCATTGGGACTTTCTGCAACAAATTTAATCTGGTAATACCCTGGAGCAACTGCACCGGTTAATACGATTTTTGCCGGCAGGGAATTCGGATAATTCGTTATTATATTACCTGATGGAAAGGAAACTATGATTGCTCCTGAATCTGGGACAGGGCTAACTGTATCAGAAAGAAGAACTGTATCTGTATATAGTTTGACTTCAGGAATTGAGATATTAAAAATAGTACTGTCCAGATCAGTATACAATGTATCTATAGTATGATCGATAGCCATAGCAAAATCGGGGAAATAACCGGTTGTACTCATGAAAGTTCCGTACCTGAAATCTGTCCAGCTCAGCATTGCTACTTTCCTATTTGAATAGATCCCGTTATAATCACCTTCATAAATCGGATTACCTCCTCCATTGCAGGTGATACAATCAACTACCATTTTTTGATTTGATATTTTCTGGTTGGCCGCAAATGTCAATCCTCCGTCATCTGAATAGGTCGCATAAATGAATGCGCTGTCGTGGGTTGGAGTATCTCTTGTATCCATCCACTGAATATATAATCGTCCATTGTCCTTATCGCACCAGATTGCAGGATGCCATTGGCTATTATTTTGTGTACTATCATCATCATTTACTTTTTTTGCCGATGACCAGTTGATTCCTCCATTATCGGAAAAATGACAAAAAATATCAGGCATATTTCCATTGCCAGGAGGATCATTTGATGCATATACCAAATATAGCCTACCTCTATGGGGGCCATAACTGTTGTCAGCGGCGATCAAAGGGTAAGCATTCGTCCGCATACCGGAAACAGAATTCCATCCTTCTACGCCCGTTCCTACATAATTTGAAAATTGGACATCTGACATCTTGGTAAAAGTTAGCCCACCATTAATAGATCGGTAAAATGTAAAAATACTGGCAAATTGTGTTCCTGAATTTGTAACGACATAAACCGATCCTCCTTGTTTATTATTCAAAGGCCCGACACAAACCATCATTCCGGGAATAATATTTTGAGTATTAGTTGTAAATGTGCTTGTAAAGGTCTTACCATGATCAATGCTTCTGGAAAAGTTTCCTGCTACATTATTGGTCATACAGGTATATATATTATTTGCATTGGGACCATTGGTCTGATCACATGCCATCCAGCATTTATTGGTTCCTGTGAGGGCAGTGACAGCAGGACTCCAGGTTGCTCCGTTATCCTTTGATTTTATGACCTCTAATCCCTGCACACTATTTGTCCCAAACATATTACCATAGAAAAGATTTCCTAGGCTGTCATATGCAACAACAGGATCGCCTTTCATAGTGCTGCCAAAATCAGGAACTTCTGATTCCCAATCAATTCCATTATCCGTTTGATGACCCTCATTGGTGCTGAAAGCCGTGAAATACCATGCAGGCATAGCAGGATTGGCCGCAATGCTGGTAGTTGCAAAATCAATACCCAGGTTAAAATTGTCCCAATTATTAATCGTTATAACAGAAGATGTAATTTGATTACAAGCAAGTGGTATTGGTTTTTGATTCCAACCCCTTTGCTGTAAAAAGGGATTGGTCCACTTGGAATTCTGGTTAAAAGTTTGAAAAGATATAAGGCAAAAACCGGAAATTATTATAAATACAGATAAGGTACGCAACATACGTCCTGAAAATAAATCTGCATTCATAATTAAAGTTCTTTTTATAATTTTCTAATATTATTCGGATGAGATAAAGTTACCTACTCCTAAACTTCCCTGATCTGACGATCAAAAGTGAAAAATGTTATTAGGTTCAGGTTTTATAACAGATATTTTAATGAATAACAAAGATATGAATTAACACCGTTTTCATCTAATAAACAAAACTATAAAAATATCGTAAGTTTGCATAGTTAATTCTGCTTATATAGTTTTTATCTATAATTTTAACGTAGAATGGCTTGGGATATTTTTTGTTGTATGTAACCTGACCATCCAAATTACGTCTAAGTTACAAAATGCGATTCCAGGAAGACAACGATTATATCGTAAGAGTGTTGAGCGGAGACGTTTCGGCCTTTGCATCCCTGGTAGCAAAACATAAAAACCTTGTTTTTACTATTGTGTTGAAGATCGTTAGTAACCGTGAAGATGCAGAAGAGATTTCACAGGATGTTTTCCTAAAGGCATACCAATCTCTGAACACATTTGAAAGGAAATCTAAATTTTCTACCTGGCTTTATCGCATTGCTTACAATGCAGCAATATCGAAGACAAGGAAAAAGAAAATTGAAATGGTGGCTATTGACGACTCGGTCATTTCTAACTATTCAACGGATGAGATCAAAAGGAATATGAATGAATGGGATGAAGACGACCGTCAAATGATACTCGAAAAAGCTCTCAAGTGTTTGCCTGAGGAAGATAACCTGTTAATCACCCTCTTTTATAAAAATGAAACTTCAATTGACGACATCAGTGAAATTACAGGTTTTTCAGTTTCGAACGTAAAGGTAAAGCTTCACCGGATACGGAAAAAGCTGTATGAAGAGATGAATGAACTATTAAAAAGAAATTAATAGGAAACCTTAAACTGTTGTATCTTTGTAATTGAAATGGAAAAAGAAGATTTTTTAACGGATGATTTTTTAACGGATCTTTTCAGGAGTCAGCCTGTGGAAACTCTAGGTGATGATTTTACAAGTGACATAATGGAACAAATCCTTAAAGCACCTGAAATTGCAGCGGTTAGAAAACCTTTCTATCTTATTTTAAAGTCATCCTGGCCATATATTCTTCTTTTCCTGGTTACACTGGTTTTCATGATGACTTCGGATCTGCCATTCTCTGATTATATTCCGGGTAAGGAATTCATGATAAAGAATTTTCTACCTGCAATCAAATCAATGTTTTCAGGTTTCAAACCCTTGATAATAGATAGTAAATTCATTATGATTCCTGCTATTGTCATACTTGCAGGCAGCTTATTAATCGGTTTGGATCACTTCCTTTTCAGGAAACCCGATATAAGACATCAAACCACTAGATAAAATGATTCCGCAGGAGATTGAAAATTCTCTGGTGGATTATTTTTCCAAAAACTATAAAGCTCCTTTTCAAATTGATAAAATCTCATCACTTTCAGGTGGATGTATAAACAACGTATGCAGATTACAAACTTCTTCGGGTGATTTTTGTTTAAAATACAACCTTCAGTACAGTTTCCCTGAAATGTTTACCAGTGAAGCAAAAGGTTTGACCTTATTGAAAAGTGCTGGTGAAATACAAGTTCCAGAAGTTTATTATACGGGTATAACCGCGTCATTTGCCTATATACTAATGGAATATATAGATCAGGGGCGAAAGCATCCATCCTTCATGCAAGACTTTGGACATTCGTTGGCACGGTTGCACAAACATTCTTCTGCTTGCTTTGGACTCGAAATTGATAATTATATGGGATCTTTACCCCAAGTCAATAAGAAACATAGTACCTGGAATGAATTCTTTATTGAAGAACGTCTGAAAAAGCAGGTTTCACTGGGAAAAGAATATTTTTCCCCAGGTGATCTCAGGGCATTCGAAAATTTGTATAGAAAACTTGATGAATTGCTCATTGTTGAGCCTCCGGCACTTATTCATGGTGATCTCTGGGGAGGAAATTACATGGTAGCACATAATGGTAAAGCCTGTCTCATCGATCCTGCAGTGTATTATGGCCATCGTGAAGTCGACATTGCTATGACTACACTTTTTGGAGGATTTGATGATCAATTTTATGAATCATATAACCAGGAATATCGTTTGGAAAAAGGTTGGCAAAAAAGATTAGATATCTTTAAACTATATCCATTACTTATTCACTTGAATTTATTCGGATCTGGTTATCTTGGATCAATTCTGAACATCATTCGGAGATTCTGAATATCAATTATTTTGCTGCCGTTCAAGCCATAGCTGCTTGAAATTCTTCTCTGCAAATTTTGGTAATTCTCTCCTTGGTCCCCACCATTTCTTAAAGAAGATTTTGAAAGCTTTATTTTTTATTCCAGATCCGGTTTTGTCGATTATCCATCTATGTAACATGACTGTTCTCCAACCTTTCATCATCATTTTCCAGACCGGTTTCGGAAATCCTTTAATTACTGTTTCATTCCGGTTATATAATAGCAATTCATGCAATGGAATATGTATCGAACAAACCTCAGTACACCTCCCACAAAGAGAACAGGCATAGCTAAGATGGTTGTAATCCTTTAACCCCAGATAATGTGGTGAGATCACAGAGCCTATAGGGCCTGAATAAACTGCCCCATATGTGTATCCGCCGATACTTCTGTAAATAGGACAGGCATTTAAACAAGCACCGCAACGAATACAGTACAAACTCTGCCGCTGTTCCTTATGTTTGAGCACTTCCGTTCGTCTGTTGTCAATAAGAATGACAAACATCTGTTCAGGACCGTCGGGTTCACCATTTAATTTTGGCCCAAAAATTAAATTGTTATATGCTGTAATCTTCTGTCCGGTTCCATAAGTAGCTAAAAGAGGCAGAAATAGATCAAGATCCTCTAAGGAAGGTATAATCTTTTCAATACCAACAACGGCTATGTGGATCTTTGGAAAAGAATAAGAGAGTAATCCATTCCCCTCATTTTCGGTCAGAACCAATGCTCCTACATCTGCAATAAGAAAATTTCCACCAGTGATTCCAACATCTGCACGGATAAATTTAATCCTAAGTTTCTCCCTTACGAAATGTGCTATGTCTTCCGGAGTACTGGTTAAAGGTGTTCCAAACTTCTCATGAAAAAGTTTGGCAACATCTTCTTTGGATTTGTGCATAGCTGGAGTAAGTATATGGTAAGGTTTTTCACCAGCTACCTGTACAATATATTCCCCAAGATCAGTTTCAACAATCTCCCGCTTATTCTTCTGCAACAATTCATTGATCTCCAGTTCCTCGGAAAGCATCGTCTTTTGCTTGACGATCAGGTGGGCATCTGCTTTTTTTATGATGGAAAGAATTTCTTTCTGGGCATCTTTTTCAGTGGGAGCCCAGATAACTTTGCCTCCTCGTTTTTCAAATTGTGTCTCAAATTCAATCAGATAACGATCAAGATTACTCAGAACTTTGTGTTTTCGATTTGCCGCACGCCGGCGGGCAAGTTCCAGATTTGAAAATTGTCGCTTTCCCACGATCACCTTCTCATCATACTGACCAATATTAAAATCAAGCCGTCTTCGATGTTCAGGGTCAAATGAACGTTTCTCTGCATCAACCAAAAATTTATCAAGTATATTGGACATATTAATGTGTTAATTACTTGACAGGGATTGGTATTTTCTGAACCCTGCGTTCATGTCTGCCACCCTCAAATTCTGTTGTAAAAAAGATTTGCACCATGCTCAAGGCTTGGGCCGGAGTGATAAAACGTGCCGGCAAGGCTATTATATTTGAATCGTTATGTAATCGCGATAACCTTGCAATTTCATCTGTCCAGCAAACAGATGATCTAACCTGCGGATATTTGTTTGCAACCATTGATACCCCGTTTCCACTGCCGCAAATAATAATCCCTCTCTGAAATATTCCATCATTGATAGCTTTGGCCACAGGATGAACAAAGTCAGGATAATCAACACCAGCTTCTGAAAATGTACCGTAATCATTAAACTTATATCCTCCGGGTGTCAGATTTTTCACTAAGTATGTTTTCAAACTAAAACCAGCATGATCACACCCAATGGGAATATTCTTGCTAAAATCAAACATTGTTGACAAATTTATTTACAAAAGTAAGTATAATTTTAACCTGAAAATGAAGTCATGCAGATTTACTGTGGGTTCATAATTTCGAGTACCAGTTCTTTTCATTTGGTAGCGACTTTTCTGGGTTATAAATTCAAACTGGTTTATTCAACCATTCCACCATATTTATAAAATTTACAAAAGTGTATTTGTCATTATACAGCTCTATTTCAATTTATTAAAATTTTAACATCTGTTTGTTTATAACTGCGTAACTTTGTTAAAAATTTATAACAACTTTGGCTCTCCATTAAAATTTAGAATCAAGTCAGTAAATAACTACTTTTTTGTAAAAAATATTAACAATTTATCCAACGATAAGGAGAGAACCGGAACCAGTATTTTATTAACACAACCAATAATCAACAATATGTTATTAATCCACTATATTAGTACATTTCAAAATTATACAAGGTTATAACTTACGTTCGGTTGTTGATCAAAAAGAAAAATTGAAAAATAAAAACTTTTTGAGATAATTAAATAAACAGAATCAACACCTAATATTATAAAGCAAAGAATTTTTTAAAATATTTTTTTATTATGAATTCTTCAGTTTTTACAGAAATTAAGAAAAACCAGGACTACATAGATGAAATTAACAGGATTAGAAAAGAAAAGAATGCCATTATTTTAGCTCATTATTATCAGATTCCTGAAATTCAGGATATTGCTGATTTTGTTGGTGACAGCCTTGGATTATCACAGGAAGCTTATAACACAAATGCTGATATAATTGTATTTGCCGGAGTTCATTTTATGGCGGAAACGGCGAAAATTCTAAATCCGGGTAAAAAAGTGCTGCTACCTGATCTGGAAGCAGGCTGTTCTTTGGCTGATTCATGCCCCGCCGAAAATTTTAAAAAATTTAAGGAAAAGTATCCTGATCATATTGTTATTTCTTATATAAATTGCTCTGCTGAAGTGAAAGCTCTTTCAAATATCATTTGTACTTCGAGCAATGCAGTGAAGATTGTTGAAACATTACCTAAAGAACAAAAAATCATCTTCGCTCCTGATAGGAATCTGGGAAATTACGTAAACATGAAGACTGGAAGAAATATGGTTTTGTGGGAAGGAAGTTGTGAAGTTCACGATGTTATAAAAACAGAAGCTATAATTAACCTGAAAGTTGATCATCCGGATGCACAATTAATTGCACACCCTGAATGTAAAGCAGTAATTCTTCAAATGGCAGATTTTATAGGATCCACCACTGCGCTTTTGAATTATACTCGAAAGGATCCGGCACAAGAGTTCATTGTTGCAACGGAAACAGGGATCCTTCATCAGATGCAGAAATTATCACCAGAGAAAAAATTCTATGTTGTACCGACTGACGAAAACTGTTCTTGCAATGATTGTCCATATATGAAGTTGAACACATTGCCAAAATTGCTAAATTGCCTGAAAAATGAATCACCGGAAATTCAATTATTCGAAAAATTGATGGATGAGGCCAGAAAACCTATACTCCGTATGCTTGAATTATCAAAATAATTATTCTGTCATGCGTAATTTCTATCACAAACTAAGAATTTTCTTTATACTTTGCCTTTCATTCTCTTTTATTTATAACACCTATTCCCAGGATACTGCGATCATACGAAATGGTTTCCAGAGATTCTATTACAAAAATGGAGTCGTTTCCAGTGAAGGAACGATGAAAAATGGACAACCTGATGGATTATGGAAATCATATTATGAAAACGGAAAATTAAAATCAGAAGGAAACCGCAAAAACTTTGAGCTTGATAGTCTTTGGACCTTTTATAATGAAAAAGGAGTGCGTATACTTGATGTTTACTATAAAGACGGAAAGAAAAACGGTATAAAGACAACTTACTTTGAACAAGAAATAGTTAAGGAAACATTCAAGAATGATATTAAAGAAGGGTACACGAGATATTATTACCCTAATGGGAAAATAAAAATGGAAATCCCTTTTATTAATGGAATGGAACAGGGCCTTGCTAAGGAATACTCACAAGAAGGCGATATTATCACTCTGATTGAATATAAGCGTGGGTTTATAATCGACCGTCTTAAAATAAACAGGAGAGATCATAATAATCTGAAACAAGGGAAATGGTACACTTTTTATGATAATGGAAATGTTTATATTGAGGGTAATTATCAGGATGATCTTAAAGATGGATATTTTAAAATTTATGCAGAGAATGGCGACCTAATCAGTGTTGATAAGTATGTTAAGGATGTGAAACAACCGGAAGCCCAGGAAGTTAGGAAACTTGACATTAAAAGTGAGTATTATCCGGATGGTAAAGTTAAAGCAAGTGGAACTTTTCGTGATGGAGTACCGGAAGGAATTTATCGTGAATATAATCATGATGGGCAGATCACGCACTCACTGATCTATGATATGGGAACGATAATCAGCGAGGGTATAGTAAAAGAAGATGGTAGCCGGGACGGACATTGGAAAGACCTCTATCCCAATGGAAAATTAAAAGCTGAGGGTGACTATAAAGATGGATTACAAGTCGGAGAATGGAAATTCTATTATCCCGAAGGTAAACTGGAACAAATCGGTANTAAATGGAACGTGGAAATGGTTTTACGATTCTGGACAGATCAAGCGCGAAGAGGAGTATAACAACGGACTAAAAGATGGAATGCATACCGAGTATGATGAAAATGGCAAGATAATAGAAGAAGGGGAATATGTGGAAGATCAGGAAGATGGTCCCTGGTTTACAACAATTGGTGATTATCTTGAGCGGGGAACATACCGTGATGGATTAAAAAATGGCAAATGGATCAGCTATCATCTGACCACGACAGGTGAAAAGACCGATAGCATACTTTCATTCTCCGGGAGCTTTGTCGAAGACAATCCGGATGGAAAACATATCTATTACTGGGATAATGGAAAGGTAAAAAATGAAGGTAATTACCTGATGGGGAAAAAAGAAGGCGACTGGATTCAATATGAATATGATGGAACTCCATTTCTTGTGATAACGTATAGAAACGGAATTGAAACGAAATATGACGGGGTAAAGATCCAACCGCCATTTGAATCGGGGGATCAATAATCAGTAAAAAATATGGAAAAATACAATAAACCTTCGGGTAATCGGAGAGGAAAGGAAACGCCGGATGCACGGAAAAGAAAATCATCTGAGATGCTCCCGTCCTGGTCAAAGAAAAGGGGTGGGAAAGAAAATGATCATGAAAGAAAACCAAATTATTCTTTACAAAAAGAGAAATCTGGTCCCCGGAAACAAATAAAGGATGAGCTCATAAGGTTAAATCGATATATCGCCAATGCTGGCATATGTTCCCGCCGGGAGGCAGATAAACTTATCCAGGCCGGAGCTGTGAAGATAAACGGGAAGGTTGTAACAGAGCTGGGAACTAAAGTTTATCTGACAGATAAAATCTCGTATGGAGATCAGGCTCTTTCAAGGGAAAAGCTCAGGTATGTTTTACTTAACAAACCTAAAGGATTTATTACAACCACTGATGATCCTGAAAATCGAAAAACAGTGATGAATTTGATTACACATGCCTGCAAAGAACGGATTTATCCTGTAGGACGTCTCGACAGGAACACAACAGGACTTTTACTTTTCACAAATGATGGAGAAATAGCTAAACGTCTTTCCCATCCAAAATATGGGATCAAAAAGATTTATCACGTAGGTCTTGACAAAAATGTTACATCACAAGATATAAAAACTGTTCTTGCCGGTATAGAGTTGGAAGATGGAAATGTGAAAGCGGATGCTATAGAGTTTGTTGGCGATGGAAAAGATAAAAAAGAAATCGGCATTGAGCTTCATACCGGACAGAACCGGGTTGTAAGAAGGATCTTCGAAAAGCTTGGTTATAAGGTTATTAAACTTGATCGTGTTTATTATGCAGGCCTTACTAAGAAAAATCTTCCTCGAGGAGAATGGCGGTTCCTGGAAGAAAAAGAGCTCAATATGCTCAAAATGATAGGATCATAACATAAAACTCTAATATTAAGAATGATGACCAAAGCATTTGTTTTTGCGATTTTCTTTCTTCTCTTTCAATCTTGCTTTGCGGGCTATGACCCAATGCAGCAGCTGATACGTACAGCAGGTGATGCAACTGTATATCCAAATGATAACCTTATCGTGATCTTCGACAGCACGAAGGTCGATGTTAAAGAATCCGGATTAAGTTATGTCTTGACACATTCATTAACTAAGGTATTAAATGCCAAAGGGGCTATTGACATGAGTGTGGTAAAAATAGGTTATGACCCCTTGTCGGCATTTGTCGATATTGATAAAGTGGTGATTTACAAGAAAGACGGAACCATCCGAAACCTGGATATGAAGAATATCCTCGACTACCCGGCCCCGGCCAGAATGATCTATTGGGGTGCCAGGGAAAAAATGATAGAAGTTGGCAGACTTGATCCAGGTGATGCTGTTGAAATCGTCGAATTCAAGAAAGGATTTACCTATGCTCTATTGAAACAGGGAGACGATGATGACAGCAAATATATACCGCCGATGAAGGGTCATTATTACGATATTGTAGAATTCTGGAGTGGCAATCCGGTAAAAACAAAGGTATATGAAATTACCCTTCCGAAAGATAAACCTCTACAGTATGATGTTTACAACGGTGAAGTTCAGTCAGCTGAATTATTCCAGGGAGATAAAACAGTTTATATTTTTACAAAGAAAGATATCATTCCTTTCAAACCTGAGCCACATGGAGTAGCAGCTTCTGATGTGGCAACAAAATTGCTACTTTCAACGAGTCCTGACTGGTTGGCAAAATCATGCTGGTTTTATAAGGTCAACGAAGATTATGGGAGTTTCAATGATACTCTGGAAATACATGATAAAGTGAAAGATATCCTGAAAGGAGCGAAAGATGAAAAGGATTCTATTTCTCTTTTAACTCACTGGGTAGCCGACGAGGTTCGCTATTCAGGTATTTCAATGGGTTGCGGAGAAGGATATACCTTGCATAAAGGCTCGATGACCTTTAATGACCGCTGTGGTGTTTGTAAAGATAAAGCTGGAATGTTGATCACTATGTTGCGGTCTGCAGGGTTTAAATCTTACCCGGCCATGACAATGGCAGGTTCAAGGATCGATTACATACCAGCCGATCAGTTTAATCACAGTGTAACAGTGGTAAAATTAAAAGATGGGAAATACCATTTACTTGACCCAACCTGGGTTCCCTTCGATAGAGAATTATGGTCAAGTGCTGAGCAGCAGCAACAATACCTGATGGGCGTTCCTGAGGGGGCTGATCTGGCCACGACTCCAATTTCACCTCCTGAAAATCATTACCTTAAAATTAACGGAACCTCTGCTGTATCTGCTGACGGCACGTTGACGGGAACATTGACCGTGACAGCGGAAGGACAATCAGATGCTTCCATCCGCGGTATGTTCAGGAATTTTAACAAAACTCAGTGGAATCAGAATGTGGAAAAAGAATTATTAAAAATATCGCCTCTTGCCAAGGTTACGCATATTGAATATTCGGATCCGATCGATTATAAATCCGGACCCATAATAATAACAGTTGAATACCGGATTCCTGAATATGCTATTGTTTCAGGTAATAAAATTCTTTTTACGCCATTAATAGCTTCCAACCTCTTAAAAAATTACCAGTCGCATCTTTTCTTTGAAACCTGGATGAAAGAGAGGAAATACCCCTTTCGCGACCGTTGCTCAAGGCTCGTTGATTTAAGTGAAACAATTCAATTTCCTGAAGATTCAAAAAGTATCTATTTGCCCGAAGCGAAGAAAACAGATGGAAACATTTGTTCTTTCACCGGAGGATACAACTTTAGCGAACGAACTCTTTCATTGAATGAAAAAATTGTCCTTGGCAAAAGAATATATGATCCAAATGACTGGCCTGAATTCCGTGATGCTGTTAGTGCCCAGAATTCCTTTGCGGAACATCCCGTTGTTTTTCTCATTCAAAACTAAAGACGCCATCTGATAATATTGATGCTTATGAAAACGAAAGTTTATTTGCTTCTTCTATTCTTCTGCCTGCTTTCATCAGGTTTTCTTTTTTCACAAGATGAAAATTATGATGCCGTTTATCTTCAGCTAAAAAAAGAATATACACTGAATCCTGATGGCAGTATGGATTTCCGGTATATGAAAAAGTTAAAACTACAGACTTACCGGTCATTTAATAGTCTTTATGGTGAGACATTCATTCCTTATAATCCTGACTATCAATCTCTGAAAATAAATGAAGCTTATACCATTATGGCAGACGGCAAGAAAAATCCTTCTCCTGCCAATGCTTACAACGAAGTTCTTCCCCGATTTGCTGCCAATGCTCCAGCATACAACAACCTGCGTGAAATGGTAGTAACCCACACTGGCACAGAACGAAATGCCATAATCAATCTTGACTATGAATTGCATTCCAAAAAAGGATTCTATCCATGCCTAATGGGAAATGAATTACTAGCAGAGTTGGAGCCAATAAAAGAACTATCCTTTGTTATAAAGGTCCCTTTAGAATGCAAGCTAAAATACTCAATCCTGAACAGTACGGCAGTGCCAATCATTACAAAAGAAAATAACTTTCAGGTTTATACATGGAAGTTTACAAATATCCCGGCAATCTCGACTGAGGACTTTCAGAAAGGAGGTGACGACCTGTACACTAAGATTTTATTCAGTACAGCTGAAAACCGCTCAGCCTTGTACAAGGATGTTCTGCAAAACTCGCCGTTTTCTTTTGTATTAAACGATGAAATGAAAAAGGCTGTAGCAGCAATTATAAAAGAAAATCAGGAAAAATCAGCAATTCTCTTAAAACTGCAGGATAAGGTCATTAATGAATTCCGGCTTTACCCCATTCCCATTAAAATTACAGGTTTCTCATGCAGAACTCCTGAACAGATATGGAACAGTAATGGTGGGACACCTCTTGAAAAGGCTGTTCTTCTTTCAGCTTTGTTGAAAGAAGCAGGAATCGAATCCGAGCCAGCTTTAATGGTCAAAAGCACTCTTTTCAATGAATCCATAGGATCTCTCTCAGATATTGAAGACATCCTGGTAAAAGCGACTTTGCCTGACGGACCGATATATTTATCATTAAATAGTCTCAATCCCCAGGACCTTTTATATTGTTTTCCGGAAAGAGTTTTTATCGAATTAAATCAAGGCGGGATCAAAGTTGAAAAAACATCCTCATATAAAAATGAACTCAGCCTGAACGGAACCCTAACTGTGAATGAAAAAAATCAGCTCTCAGGTGATGTTTCATTTACAGAAAGTAAAGGAACCAATCCTTACCTGATGCTATTACATGATAAGAACAAGGCAAAATCTTTGGTTGGCGGAGGAATTACATCATCAGACCTTCAGGATCTTTCCATAACGAAAAGTGGAATTAAAGAATCAACTGTTGTTATTGCAATCCGGGGCGAAAAAGCCTTTCGCAAAGACTCTGATTATTATTTTTTCCAATTACCGCTTTTGACTAATGGTATTGAGAGTTTGGGAATTCACCTCTTAACCAAAGACCGTACCACACCTCTGGAGATCTCATCACCAATTGAAGAAAACTACAATTTTGTTATTTTTCTTCCTGAAAAAATGAAACTTTTTTTGCCGAATGAGAAGAAAGAGATAAAAAACGATGAAGGAAGCTTTATCTACGAGATAAAAACTGAAGGGAACAAAACCATCATTCACAAATCCATCAAACTGGAAAAACAACTGATAGAAACCTCAGAATATGCGGATTTCAAGTCGTTGCTGGATCATTGGAATGCAAACCATTATCGGGAGCTGGTGTTTACTACCAATAATTAACCTGGGTTACCTGAATTTAGTTTTAACTTTTCGGAGATAAGAATTCCACCCTGAGCCATATTATCATAAGAATTTTCTTTGATAAAGATGACAAAAGCGTCTTTAGGAATATTGGTGATATCACTTACCAATTGTGTTACTTGCTTCGACAGTCTTTCTTTTTTTTCGAATGAAAGTGCTGGACCATCAATAGTGATTACTGGCATAACAAACAACTTTTAAACATTAAACAATTATAAATTAGGAACTTACTGACTAATTCTGAGATCCTTTTATTTAATTATAGTTCTTCCCAAACCCTGACTTTGAATTCGTCTTCGGATCTCTTCGAGCTTTTTTTGATTGATGAGACATTGTGTAATCTCTTCAAAATCATCTTTAGCGGATTTTAACGCTTTAAGCTTTTTTTGGTTATCCGTAATCATCCGTTCAATCTTTTTTGCCTTGAAATTAAATAATGCAGCATAAATAGAATCCGTTAAATGTTCAGATTCCGGTTGAACATAAATCTGATTTTTCTCCCAATGATGGCTGAGTTCATAAGGAAGAATGACCAGATCAATGGCAAGAGTTGCCAGTGTTGGATTTGTATGATGAAGAAAATAATCTTTGTCGGGAATAACACTTTTTTGCTGAAGCTCAGCCATCTCATTGAAGATTTCCCTGCAAACAGGAGTCTCAAACTGTATTTCATCACGAATTAAATCCTGAATAATCAGATCGGCGACCTTCACTTGGGTATCTTCTTCAGTATTGTCTTTATTTTGTTGTTTAATCAGAATAGATTCGGTACCGAATTGCAGAAGCAGACGAATAATCTCCTTTTCCTGGAATTCACTGGAATCAGGATCAAATTCGAGCTGGGGTGGGGCAAGCGTTGGCCCGGAGGGTTCAATATAAGACTCCTGACCTTCTTCCTGCAGTTTTTTGGAAAACCTCTTCCGCAGGATCTTGTTCATTTCATTCACAAGCGTCTGTTCCGGAACTGCCAGAAGAGATGAACATTCACGCGTGAAAAATGTACGTATGATCCCATCGGGGATTATTGCAATGGTATTTACAATTTCCTTTACCAACTCTGCTTTCCTGACCGGATCTCCCCCAGTTTCCTTGAGGAGGAGCCTAGTTTTAAAAAGAATGAAGTTAACTGCATTCTTTGAAATGAACTCATCAACTTCAGCGGCCCGGTGCTTACGGGCAAAAGAATCAGGATCTTCGTTATCCGGAAAAAGAACGATCCTGACATTCATACCCTGTTCCAGGATCATGTCAATACCCCTCATCGAGGCTTTAATACCAGCAGGATCACCATCATACAGGATGGTGATGTTTGGAGTAAAACGTTGTATCAGCTTGATCTGATCAGTGGTAAGAGAAGTTCCTGAAGAAGCAACTACATTTTCGATGCCAGCCTGGTGTAATGAGATGACATCTGTGTAACCTTCAACCAGATAGCAATTGTTTTTTGCAACTATCGTATTGCGGGCGAAATAAAGTCCATAGAGGGATTTACTTTTGTTATATATCTCAGATTCAGGAGAATTCAGATACTTTGCTGTTTGCTTGTCTGCGGTAAGTATCCGACCACCGAAACCTATGATCCTTCCTGAGGCACTGTGAATCGGGAACATCACACGGCCGTGAAAACGATCAATAAGCCGATTTTCGCGTGGAATAGACAACCCCGTCTTAACGAGATATTCAGTTTTATATCCTTCAGATACAGCATGAGATGAAAAATCATCCCATCCCTCCTTTGAATAGCCCAGCTGGAATTTCCGGATAATATCGTCTCTAAAACCTCGCTCCTGCAGATAAGTCAGACCAATGGCCTTACCATCCTCAGTCTCAAAAAGTGTATGTTCAAAATATTTCTGCGCAAACTGGTTGATAAGAAACAGCGTTTCCTTCTCATTCTGTTCCTGGATCTTCTCCGGTGTCTGTTCTTCCTCAGCAATTTCTATATGATATCGTCTAGCAAGGAACCGTAAGGCCTCCGGATAGGTATAATGCTCATGTTCCATGAGGAAGTTTATTGTATTGCCAGCTTTCCCGCATCCAAAACATTTAAAGATCCCTTTTGCAGGAGAGACAGTAAATGAAGGCGTCTTCTCATTGTGAAAAGGACACAAACCGATATAATTCGTTCCTCTTCGTTTCAGAGAGACGAAATCTGCGACAACTTCTTCGATCCGCGTAGCAGACAATATGTTTGAAATAGTATCGGGTGTGATCAAACTTCCATTTTTTATTCAGCTAAAGTAACAATAATCGGTGAATATTGCGAGCTTAAAATCTTCCGGATTTCAGAGATAATTTGTACCTTTATAGTCTAATTTTAAGTGCATGGATCGCAGAGAATTTTTCAAGAAAAGCATACTGGCAGGAGTTGCAGCAGGAACTGCAATAGCCCTGGGTGATTTCAAAAAAGTTATTGCAGGAAAGACACTACCGCCTGAAGCTAAGCCTCCGGCCGCGGGACCTTATGACCTTGTGGCAGTGAAAGATGGCGAACCAGTTCAAATGTTTGACAGGGCTATAGAGTCGCTGGGAGGAATGAAAAACTTTGTCAGGAAAAACCAGACCGTCGTCGTAAAACCCAATATCGGCTGGGACACTTCCCCCGAAAGAGGAGCCAACACCAATCCCGATCTGGTAAAAAGGATCATCCAACAATGTTACAGCGCAGGTGCAAAAACAGTATATGTTTTTGACAACACCTGTGATAACTGGAGCAAATGCTATGAAAGCAGCGGAATACAGAAAGCTGTAAGAGATGCGGGCGGGAAATTAGTTCCGGCGAATTCAGAAGGAAACTATCATATGATAGAGTTGAAAAACGGAAAGAAGTTGAAACAGGTAAAAGTTCATGAATTGATACTGAGCTCAGATGTCTTCATCAACGTCCCTGTCCTGAAAAGCCATGGTTCTACGGTGATGACAGCCTCCATGAAAAATCACATGGGGACTGTCTGGGATCGAGGATTCTGGCACCGCAACGACCTGAACCAATGCATAGCCGATTTTGCTGCTTATCGCAAGCCTGACCTGAATATTGTGGATGCTTACCGTGTCATGACAAAACGTGGCCCACGTGGAGTTTCTGAAGATGATGTTGTATTGATGAAGTCGCTCCTGATCTCCAAAGATATTGTTGCAGCAGATGCTGCCGCAGCAAAAATATTCGGTACGGATCCGGAAAAGATCGATTACATCAGACTTGCTCATGAAGCAGGAATTGGTATAATGGACCTGACAAAACTGTCCATCAACCGGATTAAAATGTAAATGATGCGGCTTTTTTTCCTGAAAAAGGTCAGAGTTGTTATTTCACTGATCTTTTTCATTGTTATCCTATTCGTATTTGTTGATTTTACGGGGCTTTTTGCAACACGTCTCATCCGGACAATCCTATATCTTCAATTCATTCCCTCAATCCTAAAATTTATTGGAGTCTTTTCCTTAGCTGCAGGAGGATTTCTATTCATCTCAATTTTAACAATGCTCTTTGGAAGAGTCTATTGTTCAACGATTTGTCCATTAGGCACCTTACAAGATATTTTCACATGGTTATCTAAAAAACTGAGGATCTTAAAGCGTATAAGATTTTCAAAGCCAAATAATTTACTCAGATATTCTATTTTGGGGATACTGTTGCTGGTGTTGTGTTTTTCCTCAATTTTCTTTATTAATCTACTTGATCCTTACAGTCTTGCGGGAAAGATCTTCTCAGATTTAGTCAGACCGGTGGTTTACCTGGGGAACAACCTCCTTTCAAGGATCCTGCAAATGTTTGATTCTTATTCAGTCTATTCGGTACCAATCAAAATATTTTCATGGCCACCGGTTATTTTTTCATTTTTATTCCTGGGGCTTATCATCTACCTCGCTGTTTACAAAGGAAGATGGTATTGCAACAACTTATGTCCAGTGGGAACATTACTTGGGATTTTTGCCCGAATCTCCGTTTTCAAAATCAAAATGGATGAAGAAGCCTGTACTTCCTGCGGACTCTGTGCCAAAGAATGTAAAGCCGGATGTATTGATGTTAAAGAGAAGAAAGTTGATTTTTCAAGATGTATAGCATGCTTTGATTGTTTTAAAGCTTGTCCTGAAGAGGGAATAGGATACAATTTACAAAAAGGGAGAAAAATTGCTTTACGTGAAGAACCAGATCCCTCGCGGAGG
>JBEKQA010000131.1:0-9461 GCA_049520195.1 Bacteroidales bacterium | reverse complement strand
GAGAAAAGACTGCCTATTTAGAAAATGCTGAATCTCCCAAATCCACAGAAAATCAACCTGAACAGTGGGTAATTATCCTCAATAACGGTAAGAAGACGTACCCACGTTTCGTCTATTCTATTGTCAGAAAGTACCTTACGCAGGTTACTACAAGTCAGAAGGTTTCTCCTCATGTGTTAAGGCACACTTTTGCAACTCACTTATTAAATAATGGAGCTGAATTGAATGCAGTCAAAGAACTTCTTGGACATGCAAATCTTTCGGCTACACAGATATATACCCATAACACAATTGAAAAATTGAAGACAATTTATAAACAAGCCCATCCAAAGGCATAAAAAAGGAGGTTTGAATGAACACTAAGATCAATTCTGTACATTTCAAAGCTGACGGCAAACTTGAATCGTTCATCAAAGAAAAGTTACAGAAGATGCAAAGCATCTATGAAGGGATCATAGGAAGTGAGGTTATGTTGAAACTTGAGAATACCGAAGACAGGGATAATAAGTTAGTTGAGATCCGGTTAATTGTCAGGGGTTATGACCTTTTTGCTAAAAAACAGGCAAAAACATTTGAAGAGGCAACTGACCAGGCAATGGAAGCACTTAAAAAGCAGCTGATCAAGCACAAAGAAAAAATACGAGGTATATAGTCAAAAAAATACGCTACTGTTTTAGAATAAAAAAACCAGGAAGCCGTCCCAAAAGGGCGGCTTCTTTTCTTAGGTGAATTAACCTGCTTGTTTTCTCTTCTTTATTGTCAGATAATTCTATATTAATATGTTGTTTTTGAATGAATTAAGAGATTGTTAAGAGAAATTGATTTTTATAACAGACTGAAAATAAACATTATGCGTTAAAAACTTATGCCTTTTCTATAGACTTTCTATAGTCTTTGTTCGCTCTACCTTCGCTCTACCTTCGCTCTGGGTTCGCTCAGGGTATACTCTAAA
Organism: Bacteroidales bacterium; assembly: GCA_049520195.1. GTDB lineage: Bacteria > Bacteroidota > Bacteroidia > Bacteroidales > FEN-979 > FEN-979. The sequence goes on along the minus strand of JBEKQA010000131.1, from coordinate 8,509 downwards.
AGGTCTCTCTGAGTTGCGTCACCTTCTTCAAAGTAATGAGATCATACTGATAAATGTTGACTCTTTAATCTCTGATTAACCGGACAGAAATTGTTTTGTTATATAATGTAAAAAATCGCTGTTACAGTATCACCTTTTCATTATAAATCCGATTAATGGGCAAAATTTCTGATTTTGTTCATTTTGCATCCCGAATAAATAAGTAAACAGATACTTTATGAAAAGCCGCATGATTAAGATCCTGTTTTTTACTCAGATAATCTTGTTCTCATTTTTTACTACCTTTGCAGTTGCCGATCCGCCGGGACCTCCGCCACCGGGAGGAGATCCTGCTGGTCACGGGGGACATCCTGTTGGAGATAATACACTTGGAGGACCCATAGGAGATGGAGGAGGGATTTTATTATGTCTTGGTGTGGCATATGGTTGCTATAAGATATTTGAGATCTGGAAAAAGAAAACTTATTCAAAAGAACAAAAGATAACCTGACTGACCTTGAGTAAAGTATATATTTTACGCTCGAAATAGTTAAAGCCAATCCAATGGTTTTGACGGCAATAAAAAAAATCCGGCATACTATTTGTAAAATATTATAGCTATTCTTCCCGAAATCTTAAAAAAAATCTTTGATGTTATTATAAATCTTCCTACTTTTGCAGTCCTTTTTGTAAAAGGGCTGCATTTTTAATAATGACTGCGAGATAAATGGAAGATACACAGGAGTTTGTGTTTTTGTTTTGTGTCCGAATGAGAGGATGTTATTCGGCCTGCTGGGAAATTTCACAAAGAAAAGTAAGTAAAAAAGTATTAATCACGGCAATTTAACAAACAAATGCCGATGTAGCTCAGCTGGTAGAGCAGCTGATTTGTAATCAGCTTGTCGGCGGTTCGATCCCGTCCATCGGCTCGAAAAAGTAAAGAACCCTTAAATAGGGTAAGTTCATTGAAAGATTAGACACACCCTCAAGCGCACACATTATAACATGCCGTTGGCAGGTTATTACGCACTTAACCGGGGAGATACCAGAGCGGTCAAATGGGGCAGACTGTAAATCTGTTGGCGAAGCCTTCGGAGGTTCGAATCCTCCTCTCCCCACCGATTCAAGTGTAAAGTGCAAAGTGTAATAAGATAAAAAACTACATATGCACAAACACTGGGAAAATTGCGGAAGTAGCTCATTTGGTAGAGCGGAAGCCTTCCAAGCTTCAGGTGGCGGGTTCGAGCCCCGTCTTCCGCTCATGAGGAACACACACTCAAACTCACACAAGCAGCGCCGATGTAGCTCAGTGGTAGAGCACTTCCTTGGTAAGGAAGGGGTCATGAGTTCAAGTCTCATCATTGGCTCAACCAGTATTAACAAGAAAAATAAACTGTAATTAAACTTAATTTTATATGGCAAAAGAAAAATTTAATCGTTCCAAACCACACGTAAACGTTGGAACCATCGGTCACATCGACCACGGGAAAACGACTTTAACGGCTGCTATAACTCTTATTCTTCAGGATAAAGGGTTAGCAACCTATAAATCATTTGATCAGATTGACAATGCTCCTGAGGAAAAAGCAAGAGGTATAACGATCAACACAGCCCATATCGAGTACGAAACCGAAAAAAGGCATTATGCACACGTCGACTGCCCCGGACACGCTGACTATATCAAGAACATGGTTACCGGTGCTGCTCAGATGGACGGCGCCATCGTAGTTGTTGCTGCAACTGATGGTCCTATGCCACAAACACGTGAGCATATCCTCCTGGCCCGCCAGGTTGGTGTTCCAAAGATCGTCGTATTCATGAATAAGTGCGATATGGTTGATGATCCTGAACTACTTGATCTCGTTGAGATAGAGATCAGGGAACTTCTTACCTTCTATGGATTTGACGGTAATACAACTCCTGTCATCCGTGGCTCAGCATTGGGCGGACTTAATAAGGAGCCCCAATGGGTTGAGAAGATACTCGAACTGATGGATGCAGTTGATTCTTATATTCCATTGCCAACCCGCGACGTTGACAAGCCATTCCTCATGCCGGTAGAAGACGTATTCTCAATCACCGGACGTGGAACAGTTGCTACGGGTAGAATTGAAACCGGCGTTATCAATACAAGTGATCCTGTTGAAATTATCGGGATGGGCGCTGAAAAATTGAAATCAGTTGTAACAGGGGTTGAAATGTTCCGGAAGATTCTCGATCGTGGTGAAGCAGGCGACAACGCAGGTTTATTACTCCGTGGAATCGATAAAGATGAGATCCGCCGCGGTATGGTTATCGCAAAGCCAGGTTCCATCACTCCTCACAAACATTTTAAAGCCAGTGTCTATATCCTGAAGACTCAGGAAGGTGGACGCCACACTCCGTTCCATAACAAATATCGTCCACAGTTCTATTTCAGGACCACAGACGTAACCGGGGAGATCATCCTTCCTGAAGGTGTGGAAATGTGTATGCCGGGTGATAACCTTACCATTGAGGTTCAACTGATCTCAGAGATCGCAATGAACCTTGGATTACGTTTTGCTATCCGCGAAGGTGGCCGTACAGTTGGCGCCGGACAGGTAACTGAAATCATAGAATGATCTGGCACAAAGGTTAAATGACAAAAGGACAAAAACCTGATGACATTTGCCGGAAGTCATAAAATATCAAGAAATACTGATGCAATCATGCTGAAGAATTCTTGTAAATGGACATATAAAATGAAAGTTTAATTGTACACGGGTGTAGCTCAACTGGTAGAGTGGCGGTCTCCAAAACCGTAGGCTGTGGGTTCGATTCCTACCACCCGTGCAAAATGTTAGATAAATGGCAAACTCAAAATTCACTGCGTATTTCAGGGAAAGTTATGATGAACTCATGCATAAGGTTTCCTGGCCAACCTGGAGTGAACTGCAAAGTAGTGCAATTGTTGTATCCATTGCTTCCCTGATTATCGCCTTGGTGGTGTTCCTGATGGATGAAACATTTCGCAATCTGCTGCTTCAATTTTACAAGCTGTTCTGATGCATCCGGGTAATTTATCTGATATTTTATCGGATCGTTTTAATGAATCAATTTTCACGAAATGAACGAGCAGGTTAAAAAGTGGTACGTAATAAGGGCCATCAGCGGGAATGAGAAAAAGGTCAAGCAATATCTGGAGAGTGAAATATCAATTCAGAAGTTGCAGGATTACATTTCTCAGGTCTTAATCCCGACTGAAAAGGTCTATATGATCCGTAACGGGAAGAAAGTAAGTAAGGAAAGAAATTATTTCCCGGGTTATGTGCTGATTGAAGCCGCATTGATTGGTGAGGTCGCTCATGTCATTAAGAATGTACCGGGAGTTCTCGGCTTTCTTGGTGCCAAGGGTGAACCAGATCCGCTGATACCTGATTATGTAAAGAGAATCCTGGGAAAATTTGATGATCTGGCCGAACAGGGTGAAGAAATGAATATTCCATTCATCGTTGGTGAAACCGTTACAGTCATCGACGGCCCCTTTAACAGTTTCAGCGGAGTAATTGAAGAGATTAATGAAGAAAAGAAAAAACTGAAGGTCATGGTTAAGATCTTCGGTAGAAAGACACCGCTGGAGTTAAGCTTTATGCAAGTCCAGAAAGAATAAACGGTTCCGGTGTGGGAATCTTGAATAAAAACATTTAATTACTACACAATGGCAAAAGAAGTTAGTGGAATAATCAAGTTGCAGATCAAGGGAGGCGGTGCCAATCCTTCACCACCTGTAGGCCCTGCATTGGGTGCCAAAGGGGTGAACATTATGGAGTTTTGCAAACAGTTTAATGCCCGTACACAGGATAAGGCAGGAAAAGTGATTCCTGTAATTATTACCGTATTTAAGGACAAATCGTTTGATTTTATTATCAAGACCCCCCCTGTTGCCGTTCAATTGCTGGAAGCTACCAAGTTGCAAAAAGGATCTCCGGAACCTAACCGTAATAAAATTGGATCGGTTTCCTGGGACCAGATCAAGAAAATAGCTGAAGATAAGATGATCGACCTTAATGCATTTACAGTTGAGTCGGCCATGAGAATGGTTGCAGGAACCGCCCGCAGCATGGGTATCACAGTAAGCGGAAATGCTCCGTTTAACGTTTGATTTCAAACGGGATTCTTAAGCTGTTAGTACAAATCTTATAAAAAGAATGAAATGGCCAAGTTGACAAAAAAACAGAAAGAGGCTTACCAAAAGTTCGATAAAAATGCTGTTTATTCCTTGTCAGATGCTGCAGGAATCATAAAAGAGATCACCAACACAAAATTTGATTCTTCAATCGATGTGGATGTTCGTCTCGGGGTAGATCCCCGTAAGGCAAATCAGATGGTAAGGGGTATCGTTACATTACCTCATGGCACCGGAAAAACAGTACGTGTTCTTGTACTCTGTACACCCGATAAAGAAGATGAAGCCAAACAAGCTGGCGCCGATTTTTACGGACTCGATGAATATGTTGAGAAGATTAAAGGGGGTTGGACAGATGTGGATGTGATCATCACGATGCCAAGTGTCATGGCGAAAGTGGGTGCTTTAGGTAAGATCCTGGGACCAAGAGGTCTCATGCCGAACCCAAAGACCGGTACAGTTACCATGGAAATTGGCAAAGCAGTGAAGGAAGTAAAAGCTGGCAAGATAGATTTTAAGGTTGATAAATTTGGAATCATACATGCATCGGTTGCAAAAGCATCCTTCGACAAAGATAAAATTGTTGAAAATGCAAAAGAGCTTTTACAGACAGTGATTAAACTTAAACCTTCTTCGGCAAAAGGAACATACATTAAAAGTATTTATTTGTCGAGTACGATGAGCCCCGGCGTGCAGGTTGAACCCAAATCTGTCACAGCTTGATTTTTATGAACATTTGAGAGTGCTTGATTATGAAAAAAGACGAAAAAACACTGTTTATTGATACTCTTGCCGAGAAGTTGACCAAATCGGAAAACTTCTACATTGCAGATATATCTGACCTGAATGTAGAGACAACCTCACGCCTTAGAAGGATATGTTTCAAAAGAAATATCCAACTTGAAATGGTTAAGAATACACTGCTGAAGAAGGCAATGGAGAAGTCGGGAAAGGATTACGGTTCTCTTTACGATATCTTGAAGGGCTCCACGTCGATCTTGTTTTCAGAGGTCGCAAACGACCCTGCAAAACTTATCAAGGAGTTCCGTAAAACCGCACCAAAACCTATACTGAAAGCTGCATATGTGCAGGAATCAGTCTACGTGGGTGATGACCAGCTGGATAACCTCATAAATATCAAATCAAAGAATGAGATGATAGGAGTTGTTATAGCTATGCTGAAATCACCTTTGCAAAATGTACTTTCCGGTTTACAATCGGGAGGCAACAAACTTTCAGGCATCGTTAAGACCTTATCAGAAAGAGCCGCATAAAGGGTTCTTTATCTGGTCAATCTGAAAATAACAGAAAGGCAGATGCAATAGTAAGTAAATAAAAATAGAATAAATAGTAATCATATTAAAACAGAAGTAAAAATGGCAGATTTAAAAGCTTTTGCAGAACAGTTAGTAAATTTATCAGTAAAGGAAGTTAACGAACTGGCTCAGATTTTAAAAGAACAATATGGTATAGAACCTGCTGCTGCTGCAGTTGCTGTTGCAGCACCAGCTGCAGCCGCTGAAGTCGTTGCTGAAAAGAGCACATTCGATGTGATTCTTAAGTCAGCCGGCCAGGCAAAACTGGCAGTTGTAAAATTAGTAAAAGAGCTTACAAGCTTAGGATTAAAAGAAGCTAAAGAACTTGTTGACGCTGCACCAAAAGCAGTAAAAGAAGGTGTTAGTAAAGACGAAGCACAAGCGCTGCAGAAACAATTACAAGACGCAGGTGCTGAGGTTGAAATTAAGTAAGGGATTCATATTAACCCTTATAGGATGTAGATCTCTTCGGAAAATGAAGAGATCTATATCCTATTGTTAGAAAACACATTGACGCGGATTACCGCGTTTGTCAAGCGGTACTAGGCGTTTGGACGCATTAATATCTAACCATTGTTCCGCATCCGGCGGAACGTAAAACATAAAGACTTGAGTTCAGACAAAATCGACAGGATCAGTTTCGCTTCCACAAAGATCCAATACGAGTATCCCGATTTCCTTGATATACAGATAAAATCTTTCAAGGATTTTTTTCAGTTGGAGACCAACCCCGAGAACCGTATCAATGAAGGTCTTTACAAGGTGTTCGTGGAAAACTTTCCGATATCGGATGCGCGGAATAACTTTGTACTGGAATTTCTGGATTATTTCATTGATCCACCACGTTATAGTATTGAAGAATGTATTGAACGCGGCCTCACATACAGTGTTCCTCTAAAGGCCAAACTCAAATTATATTGTACCGATCCGGAGCATGAGGATTTTGAGACCATTATCCAGGATGTTTATCTGGGAATGATCCCTTATATGACTCCCCGCGGAACCTTCTGTATTAACGGGGCAGAAAGAGTGGTTGTCTCTCAGTTGCACCGCTCTCCCGGCGTGTTTTTCAGTACCAGTTTCCATGCAAATGGCGTACAACTGTATTCCGCACGTATAATTCCTTTTAAAGGATCATGGATAGAGTTTACGACCGATATTAATAATGTAATGTATGCTTATATTGACAGGAAAAAGAAATTACCTGTTACTACATTACTAAGGGCCATCGGTTATGAAACTGATAAAGATATCCTTGAGATATTCGGACTTGCCCAGGAAATAAAGGTCAGCAAGGCTGCACTAAAGCGCCTGCTGGGTTCCAAACTTGCAGCCCGCGTAGTTCGGTCATGGATCGAAGACTTTGTTGATGAAGATACCGGAGAAGTGGTCAGTATTGAACGAACCGAGGTTCTTATCGAAAGAGAGACCGTCCTTGAAGATTCCCATATCGATCTGATTATTGATGCCGGAATCAAGACTATTTTGATTCACAGGGAAGTGGAACAGGCTATTGATTATTCAATCATTTTCAATACCCTCCAGAAAGATACCGCCAATTCTGAAAAAGAAGCTGTCGAATACATTTACCGTCAGCTGAGAAATGCTGAACCCCCTGATGAAGAAACGGCCCGTGGTATCATAGAGAAATTGTTTTTCTCAGATAAACGTTATGACCTTGGCGACGTTGGACGATATAGGATTAACAGGAAACTGAACCTGGAAATCCCGATTGAAACCAGGGTCCTCACAAAAGAAGACATTATATCCATTATAAAATACCTGATCGAGCTGGTTAACTCGAAAGCCGATGTCGACGATATTGACCACCTTAGTAACCGTAGGGTCAGGACTGTTGGTGAACAGCTTTACAACCAGTTTGGTGTAGGTCTTTCCAGGATGGCTCGTACTATCAGGGAGCGAATGAATGTCAGGGACAATGAGGTGTTTACACCCATGGACCTGATCAATGCAAAGACCTTATCTTCAGTGATCAATACCTTCTTTGGAACGAACCAGCTTTCGCAGTTTATGGATCAGACTAATCCGCTTGCAGAACTGACTCATAAAAGAAGGATCTCAGCTTTAGGTCCTGGCGGATTATCAAGAGAAAGGGCAGGTTTCGAAGTCAGGGACGTTCATTATACTCACTATGGACGCCTTTGTACGATAGAAACTCCTGAAGGACCAAATATCGGGTTAATATCATCACTTTGCGTGTATGCAAAGATTGACCGTCTTGGTTTTATTGAGACGCCATATCATCGCGTTATAGAAGGAACGGTAATGCTGGAGGAAGACCCGATCTATCTGACGGCCGAAGAGGAAGAAAAGAAAATTATCGCCCAGGCAAGAACCCCGATGGAAGACGATGGAAATTTTACCGATCCAAAAGTAAAAGTCCGTTATCTGGCTGATTACCCGATCATCGAAAAGGAAAAGGTCGACTTGATTGATATCGCCCCCAACCAGATCGCATCTATCGCTGCATCACTGATTCCATTTTTGGAACATGACGATGCAAACAGGGCCTTGATGGGTTCAAACATGATGCGGCAGGCAGTTCCTCTTCTGAATCCTGAGATTGCACTCGTGGGTACAGGTATTGAAAGTTCTGTTGCCCGCGATTCAAGGGTTCTTATTAATGCTGAAGGCGATGGTGTAGTTGAATATGTTGATGCCAAAGAAATCGTCATTCGTTACAAAAGGGATGAGAAGGAACGCCTTGTAAGTTTTGATGATGATACCCGGGTATACCAGCTGACTAAATTCGCACGTACTAACCAGAATACATGCATAAACCTGAGACCTATCGTAAGAAAAGGTGACAAGGTTATAAAAGGACAGGTGCTGTGCGAAGGTTATGCAACAAAAAATGGGGAGCTTGCACTCGGCAGGAATCTCATGGTCGCATTCATGCCTTGGAAAGGATACAATTTTGAGGACGCAATCGTTATTTCTGAAAAGGTTGTGAAAGAAGATATCTTCACTTCTATACATATTGAGGAATTTACCCTGGAAGTCAGGGATACCAAGCGTGGAGTTGAAGAACTTACCAATGATATTC
>JBEKQA010000130.1:0-9626 GCA_049520195.1 Bacteroidales bacterium | reverse complement strand
TCCATTTTGGCTTCCGTAAAATACTGGTACTTGTCGCGGATATCCGGAGGAGTATCAATGAATTTAATAGAAGGAGGGATATCGAGTGCGGAGAAAACAGCATGGGCAAGATCAAGGAAAGTCCTTGCCTGTCCGGTCCCGAGGTTATAAATGCCGGAATCTTGTGGATGGTTCATCAGGAACCACATCACGTCGATTACATCCTTAACATAAATGAAATCACGCAATTGACCGCCATCTTTATAGACCGGGTTATGCGACCGGAATAACCTCACTGTTCCATCCGATCCGGGGGTTATTTTATTGGCCTGGTTAAAAGCATGAAATACCACTGAAGCCATTCTTCCTTTATGATACTCATTGGGTCCGAAAACATTGAAGAATTTTAAGCCAAACCAAAAGGGAGGTTGTTTGCTCTGCTGGATCGCCCACTTATCAAATTCATTCTTGGAAATGCCGTAAGGATTCAAAGGCTTCAATTGGGGAATAAGCTCATGATTGTCAATATAGCCCAGTTTCCCGTCTCCGTATGTTGCGGCAGAGGAAGCATAGATCAATGGAATTTTGTAATCTGAACAGGCTTCCCACATTAATTTTGTATAGTTCAGATTCAGTTCATTAAAGATTTCGGCGTTGAACTCGGTTGTATCAGTACGGGCTCCGATATGGAAAATAAATTCAACCCTGGCGTGATTCTGCTTAAGCCATGAGAAAAAATTCCTCCTGTCAACTTTATCTGCAAACGATTTATTCCTGATATTCCTGTTTTTGATCTCATTCGAAAAATCATCAACAAGGATGATATCCTTTATTCCTTTATTATTAAGCTTACTGACCAGACAACTTCCGATAAATCCTGCTGAACCTGTAACGATGATCATGATCTTGGTGTTTTATATACTGTAAAGGTAAAGAAAATCAGGATAAGGGTCCGGTTTATCACTTCCAGAATTTCTCAACATCCTCCAAACTCTCCCTTTCTTTTAAAATGGTGAATCTATTTCCCGAATATCCGATTATCCTGGGTGCCTGCCGGCTGTTATATCTTGACCACATGCTGAAAGTATATCCACCGGTATCGTGGATGACCAGGTAATCGCCTTCTTCCACGACAGGCAGAATCACGTTTTTGGCTAATATATCTCCCGAGAAGCAGAGTGGGCCGGCAAGATTATAAGGATTAAGGTCTTTGCCTGATTTTAACTTTCCGGTTTTATCAAACACACTGTATTCGTGAGGCCAGCTTGCCGGATTCATGCATTCCCTGAGAAACAGATCAGCGCCTGCATGGATCATGGCAGTATTGATTCCCGGATCATGCTTTACGTATTCCACGCGGCTTACGGTCCATCCTGCATTGACATAGACCCAGCGACCGAATTCTGTGAAGAGAGAGAAATCGTTAGAAAAAAGCCGTGGAAAACGGGATGCAATAGCGCTGGCATAATCTTCCATTGACTCCGGGGTCTGATCATTTCTATAAGAGACAGGAAGCCCTCCTCCTATATCGAATAGGGTGACGGGCTCTATTCCAATATGCTGACGTTTTTCATTGATCTCATTAACGAGTTCGTACAGAACCCGGATCCCATCAAGCAGGAGCTCCATAGAGCAACCCTGTGATCCCACATGCAGGTGAACACCAGTGATCCATTGATGCTTTAAAAATGCTGCAACGATTTCTTTCTTTCTACTTCTGATCGGGATACCGAATTTTGAATACTCTCCGGCGACACTGGATTCAAGAATAGTACCTGTACCCACCTGCGGGTTGATACGGATTCCTATAGTGCCGGATGAAACGGTCTTTTGCTTCAAAATTGCAATTCGTTCTATCTCGGCCAGCGAATCAATATTTATATGGACACCTGTTGCCAGCGCGTAGATAAGATCCTGCCAGGTTTTAACAGGTGAGTCGAATACGATCTTTTTTGAAGGAAATCCTGACTTAAGGGCAATATTCAACTCGGGCACGGAAGCAACTTCAGCTCCGGTACCCCTTGAATTCAGAGATTCAAGGATATGTATCAGTGGATTAGCTTTTATGGCTATTGCATGTATGGTGCTGGCAGGAAATACGGATTTCAGATAATGGATTCGTTGCTCAAGAAAAGAGAGGTCATGAAACATGACCAATGTATCCTCTTCCCTTATCAGGCCATTTGACAACGCCAAATGAAAAGCATTCCCAATCGATTCAACACTAAGATTTGTTTGGTTCATTAGTCAAATATTTCAAATTCTGTCGCATCTTCGTGTACGCGTCACGCGTCACGAATTTTGTGTCAAGCGTCATGAACAATCAACCCGCTATCCAGCGCCATGTCAAACAGTCTTGCAATTGCTTTTCTTCCTCCCTGCCCCAGATCAAGCGTGTAATTATTGACATAAAGGTGTATGTGCCTGAGCATGACCTCATCATCCATCTCCTGCGCGTGGCTGCGAACAAAATCCATGACAGCATCAGGATTATCCATTGCAAATGCAACGCTTCTTTTCAGGATCCTGTTCAATTTATCCACTGTTTCTTCTCCCAGCTTTTTCTTTGCGATTATCCCTCCCAATGGTATCGGGGAATGAGTTATGGTTTCATAAGCTTCCCCAAGGTCGACTATCTTTACCAGTCCTTTTTTATCATAAGTGAACCTGTTTTCATGTATAATGACACCGGCATCCACTTCCCCCTTAAGGATTGCATCCTCGATCTCATTGAATACCAGTATTTTCTTTCGATGTATTCCGGGAACCAGGAGCTTAAGTAAAAGATGTGCGGTAGTATATTCTCCTGGGATAGCTATCAGGAGGTCCTCCAGTTCTCCGGTGGAATATTGTTTTTTGCTGATCAGAAGGGGGCCATTCCCAAAACCAAGTGCACTGCCTGCGTCCAGCAACCGGTAAATGGGAGAAAGGTACAAAAAGGCATGATAGCTTATTTTGACCATATCAATGTTGTCAGCCATGGCCAGATGGTTCAGCTTTTCAACGTCTTCCATCCGGTAATCAAACTCCAGACCTTCCGTATCGATCAATCCTTTCACCATGGCAGCAAAAATGAAAGTATCATTGGGACACGGTGAAAAAGCTAATTTAATGGTCTCTGGCATAAAATTTTCTTTAAATCCTTTCATTCTTCACTTTGCTGTGGCGGACAACTCTTCACTTTTTTTCTCATCACGAATCACGATTACCCCCGTTTTCCTGTTCCTTTAATATTTCAAACAGAACATTGTTCAGGTTGGCTAATGCCAGAGGAATATCCCACTTTGATTTATCCCTTTCTTCTACAAAATTAGAAATACTGCGTATCTCGTGAAATGGGACTCCTGATAGCAGGCAGGCATAAAAGAAAGCAGCACCTTCCATGCTTTCAATATCAGGTTTGAATAGTTCCCTCATCTTTCGGATTGTTTCAGCATGTCCGTGAATGGTATTGGATGTGATTCCTCTGGCTGGCTCAAGTCCTTTTAGAACAGAACCTTCAGTGGGTGTATTGTTTATTAGTTTCCCTGAACGGAAGGGTGGATCATCAGGTTCAACTAATCCAAGCTGGAACAGTGAAATGAATTGATCATTGTTTTCAGCGCCAAGCTCACAGAAATTTTCCTCAGTAACATTTACTACTTTGCCAATAGGAAGCAAATTCGTATATGATCCACAAATACCTGCGTTTATTACATAATCATATTTTGTCTGTGATAATATTTTCCCCAGGTAGTAGGCTGTTGGTGTTGTTCCCATTCCCGTGATCAGGAAATCGACAGAGTTGTCACGATACTGGCATTGAAACAGAGGGGCGTCTTCATTCTGAATGAATGTAAAATTATCCATCAACGGACGAATTTCAAATCGCGTTGCAGATGTGATCAGCATCTTCATACCAGGAAAGTTAGTTGTAGTCAGAACAAAAGTACGGATTATTCCGGTCTTTTATTATACAAAGTTCCGAACTCTAATCCGTGGGCATGTGGACCAAGTTCATTCCTTCTCAGCATGAAGGCGAAGAATAATCCAAAAAATCCAAGACTGCTGAAGATCCACATTCCCAAATGATAACCACCGGGGTTTGCAGCGCTTGCTCCTGTAAAATCATTTGCCCAGCCAATCATAAGATTGAATCCGGCAAGTCCCATGTTTTGTATCATGGTCATGAGCCCGTAAGCGGTACCTAACTTTGAGTGGTCAACGATCAGTGCGACTGATGGCCACATAATGGCGGGGATCAGCGAGAACGCAATACCCATAATGACCATTGGAATGGCAATATTTGGGAAATAGATGAATAAGGTTTTGATCATATTTCCGAAATAAACGATCCCGCCTAAAAAACCCGAGTTTTCCTGCGAGGAAGAGAACAGATCAATCACTGATTGAGGCAACTTTACCGCATGTACCACATATCCCATGATCAGATATACCGGGATGATAAGCATGGATCCGAACATCATCATTAAAGATCGCTTCCCGATCTTGTCTGATAACAAGCCAAAAAGAGGAGTAAGGATCATGGCTGCGAGGGTAAGGAGGCTGGATAAAAATCCACCCATGCCTCGTGCTACATCAACCGGCATTCCGACAAGATGAACATCTTTGAAGAATTTAACTGCAAAGGTCTGGAACGGGAACATGGCTGAATAAAAAGTGATGCACAAAAGGGTAATAAACCAGAAGGATTTTCCGAACTTGAAAAGGTCTTTAAGAATGACCTTATCCTGGTTTCCTTCTTTCTGAAGGGCAAATCTCTTCTCTGAATAGATATCGATCAGGTAATAAATGGCCAAAGTTCCCAATGCAATGACACCTGCCCCAACGGCTATCCACAGGGGTTTCTGCCAATAGCTGAACATCGACTTTCCCCAGGTAGGTGAGTTGAGTGCCAGGAACGATCCCAAACGTGCAATAGTCAGGTTAAGGCCAAAAGCGAAAGACAGTTCTTTGCCTTTGAACCACCGTGCAAGAATAGTCGTAATAGCAACAATCATAGATTCAGCCCCAAGACCAAAGATCAACCTCCCTGTGGCCATGAATATGATGTCTCCTTTTATGGTTGTGAACAAAGCCCCCAGGAAAACAAGACATGCAAATATCAGAGCAGCTTTTTTTGTGCCAATTTTATCTATTATAATCCCGCCGACAAGAACCATAAATATATTGGGTATGCTGTATATACCCTGTAAAAGACCAAGATTTTTATCGGTAAAGTGAAGTTGGGCTTTGAGAACATCGGCTAGCGGACTAATACAGTCATAGATATAATAATTGCCAAACATGGCAAGGCTGATGAAAATAAGTACAATCCAGCGAAGTAAAGCCGGTGGGTCTTTCTTTAAAGCAATGGTTTGTGTCATGAAGATTAGTTGGTTGGTTGGTTGGTTAATAAAAAGTCACAGATTGAGGTTTCAAAAGTAATACAATTTGCTAAATTTTACCGGATAGGTTCTAATTTTCCTACAATCGTTATCTTTGCAAGGATATTCTAATATTCATCTCATGAGCATAAAGTACTTCTTGCTTTCTTTCCTTCTGATTCTTTCATTTAGCCATTATGCTTCTGCAATGATTACAGGACCTGGACCCTTGAAAAGAATGGTCTGTCATAATACACCAGACCGTCCTGTTGATGTTGGCCCGCTGATTAACGTTATCTGGGATCAGGGATGTTTTTACAATGAAAAATGTCCGCCTGATACTTCTTCCCAGGCACCCTGTTTCCACACGAGTGCAGGAAGTGGTGCTGTTGCAATGGCACAGATCATGAAATACTATAACTACCCGCCTCATGGCTTCAATACCTTTTCTTATACATTACCGGTTTATGGTACCCTGTATGTGAATTTCTATACAACATACTATGAATGGGTTAACATGCCACAAACACTAACTACATCTAATGATGCAGTTTCGACATTGATCTATGATTGTGGGGTTGGACAGCAAATGAATTATGGGCCTTCTCAGTCATCTTCTCTTTCTTCCTTAATTGATACAGCCTTCAGAGACTTTTTTGGATATAAAACAGGTCTCTGGAAATGGAAAGCTGACTATCCTCCAGACCAATGGAAGGCGATGCTCCGGTCTGAGCTTGATGCCGGCAGACCCTTGTTGTACTATGGTAATAATGGCGGCTCAGATGAGAAATACTTCATCTGTGACGGTTACCAGGGTTCGGATCGTTTTCATTTCAACTGGGGGGCCGGAGGATCCGGAGATGGGTATTATGATCTTGACACCCTCGATCCGGGAACCCACAACTATTCTAATGCCCAGGGCGCAATATTCAATCTATCACCCTCTCAGACAGGTGATACATTGAAAATGGATTTTGAATCAGTCTCTGATTTCTCGCTCAGTTTTAGTCCTTGGACTGTCAGGGATATGGATGGTGACAGTACTTATGGAATTCAGAATCATTATTTCCCGAATAATGGTTCTCCTATGGCATTCATTGCCTTCAACCCTGCTTCTGTAAATCCTTCAATGTCATCGGATACAGCAATACAACCTCATTCTGGCAGCAGATTCGGGGCTTCCTTTGCAAGCATCAACCAGCAGGATAACAATTGGTTTATCTCTCCTCAGATCCAACTTGATACCAATGGGCAATTTACTTTTTGGGAACGATCTTACACAGATCAATATGGACTTGAAAAATTCAATGTCCTGGTTTCCACCACCGACAATAATCCATCAAGTTTTACTTTGATCTCAGGGTCTACGCCTCTGACAGCCCCCTTGAAATGGACAAAGAAAACATTTTCACTTTCTGCTTACAATAATCAAAAGGTATATATAGCTATTCAATGCGTTACGAATAATGGGTTTATTTTCATGATTGATGACCTTGAAATAGTCCCGGGTTCTTCTTCTTCTTTCTCAGCAGATTTCGTTGCAAACCAGACAACGATCCGGGCTGGCCAGAAAGTAAATTTTACGGATGAGTCTTCGGGCAATCCTACATCATGGACATGGTCATTCCCCGGAGGATTCCCATCAGGTGCTGATTTGCAGAATCCCTCAAATATCCGCTATGATCTTCCGGGTACATATGATGTCTCATTAAAAATAAGTGGTTCTGATGGAACGGATTCGATAACCAAGGCAGGCTACATCACGGTGACTGGTTTTCCATCTTATATGTCACTTGACTTTGAAAGCCTTGCTGATTTTACCCTGGTATTCAATCCCTGGTCTGTATTCGATATTAATGGCGGAATTACTTATACGATCGATTCCGTAAGTTTTCCAAATGAAGGAACACCAATGTCCTTTATATGCTTTAATCCGTCCCAGGCTGTACCACCTCCGAGGCAAATGTCAGCACATTCGGGTCAGAAGTTCGGTGCTTGTTTCTCTTCTATGCCGCCTAATAATCCAAACAATAAATGGCTGATCTCACCAAAGATGACCCTTGGCAGCGATGCGAGCATCAGTTTCTGGGTGCAGACATACAGCACTTACTATGGTCTTGAAAAGTTTAATGTTGGCGTTTCCACTACGAATAATGCTCCGGCAGACTTTGTTTTAATAAACACGTCGCCACTAGATGCTCCTGCTATATGGACCAAACAAAGTTTCTCACTATCGGCATGGTCTGGACAGGATGTTTATATTGGTATTAATTGTGTTTCTGATGATCAGTTTATCTTTATGATAGATGATATTGAGATTGGTTCTGCCCTCGGAGTAAATGAACCAACTGTCACACCTGATGTCACACTTTATCCTAATCCTGCCAGGGATCATATCTATTTGAAATTCAACAATCCGAAGATAGGTGTAACGGATATTACACTATTGACCGAAACAGGAACGATTATTAATGAATATCCTTTAAACCGATTGACCGGTGAGATATTTGACATACCACTTTCCGGGCTTTCTGAAGGCATATATTATCTTGTCATAAATTCAGACAATGGCAGAATAGTAAAAAAAGTAGCAGTTATGAATTGAAATATAAGAATTAAATAAACTAATTAATAATAAAAAATATACCATATAACCTTTAATTCTGAAACTTTGAAAAAAGCCAGCTATCTCTCGATTATATTACTGACCTTTTTGGCATTCCTGCCTACTAGGATCATTTTGGCTCAATTGAGCTCAGGAGGAGTTCCTGTAAGCACAGTTTATTCATTACCTGCGGATGAGAATAATGTTCTAAGTGTGAAAAGTCCTGATATGGATATGATCCGGAATGAAGACAAAAAATTTCCATCTCCTTATAGATTTGGAGTTCTTCTCCCGGTTGACATTAGCCCGCTATCTTCCGGAAAATGGGAGCTTTCGCCCGATGGAGGACATATATGGAGGGTAGCAGTGACCTCGCCAGGAGCACTTGCACTTTCCGCCTGCTTCGACAAGTTTGTTTTACCTGAAGGTGGAAGGTTGTTTATCTATAATCCTTCTAAAAATAAAGTGATCGGTGCTTTCACTTCGAGAAACAATGTAGATGGCGGATATTTTGCCACGGAATTGATAGAGGGTGACCGGTTTACTATTGAGTATTATCAACCAGACGGGGTTGTGATACCACCTATTCTCCATTTATACAGTATTAATTATGCTTACCGCGGTGTTGGGTTTTTGAATGCAAATAAAGAAGTTGAAAATAATGCAGGCCCTTGCGAAGTAAATATAAAATGCCCTGAAGGCGATACATGGCAGGATGAAGGCCATGGTGTGATGCGTATCATGATAATAAAAGGGGGGAGCAGTTGGTGGTGCTCAGGATCATTAGTGAACAACGCACGCATTAATAATATTCCATATGTTTTGACTGCCGATCATTGCTTTGAGGGAGCAACTTCACATGATCTTCAACAGTGGGTTTTTTATTTCGGCTATGATTCACCGACCTGTCTGAATCCAATCATCTATCCAACACTGAAGTCCATGACAGGTGCTACCCTGAAGGCGCATGGAGGAAATGGAGGAGATACTGGCTCTGACTTTTGCCTGGTGATGCTGAATCAGAATATTCCAGATACATTCGATGTCTTCTTTAATGGGTGGAACCGGAAAGACACTACAAGTCCCTCTGGTGTGGGTATTCATCATCCGGAAGGTGATCTCAAAAAAATATCCACGTATGATAAGCCACTGGTTACTGCCTATTATTACAGCAATCCTAACCCCTGTCATTGGCTGGTAACGTGGATTGCGACACCCGACGGTCATGGTGTAACAGAAGGTGGGTCTTCCGGCTCTCCAATATTTGATAATCATGGAAGGATAGTCGGTACATTAACCGGAGGTGATTCTGCCTGCGATACTGCCTATCTTGATTCTCCTGACTACTATGGTAAATTTTCGTGGTCATGGGATAAAAACGGATCTGACTCAACAACACGGTTAAAAGACTGGCTTGACCCTGACAATACTGGAGTTATGAGTCTGAATGGAGTTGCACTTGGTGTGCCTGTTCTCCCTGGGAAATTAGCGATTAAGATCTCTCCCAACCCATTCATTGACAAAATTCAGCTTAAGATTGACGGGGGGGACAGTGAAACAGCAAAAATTGATATTCTGAGCCTTATGGGGCAAACCCTTTGGTCGGGTATTCTAGCACCGGTAGGATCATCACCTATAGTTATATCTTTATCATCGTTGTCTCCTGGGATATATTT
>JBEKQA010000129.1:0-9628 GCA_049520195.1 Bacteroidales bacterium | reverse complement strand
AAATCTATTGAGTAAAACATTAATGGAAAGAAACAATGAAAACAAAAGTAATATTAGCCAATATTATAGCCACGATCGGACTCATTTTGCTTTTTTCCGGTGGCTGCTTTTCACAGGATAAAAAATTAGCAGAAATAAAGGTCAAAACTTCTTCAATCTGCAGCCAGTGTAAAAACCGTATTGAACAGGGGATGGCATATGAGAAGGGGATCAAGGATATCAATCTGGATGTTGATAGTAAGATCGCGACTATTACTTATAACCCCTTAAAAACGAATCCAGCCGAAATTCGACTGGCAATTTCCAAACTTGGATATGATGCCGACACTATTCCTGCTAACAAAGACGCTTATAACAAGCTACCTCCCTGTTGCAAGAAAAAAGATAGTACTGATCATAATTAGAAACAGGTCATGATAAAGCATCTTATTTCCAGGATTCTGATTGCCCTTCTGATAATAGGGTCAGCAGAGGGCCAGAAGAAACCTGAATTATTCAGGGATCCGGGTTATCCGATACAACAGCGTGTTGATGATCTTGTTTCCCGCCTGACACTTGAAGAGAAAGTTCTGCAAATGCAGAATGATGCGCCAGCCATTCCCCGCCTGGGAATACCTGCATATAACTGGTGGAATGAATGTCTGCATGGGGTAGCCCGTAATGGAATTGCAACCGTTTTTCCACAGGCCATAGCCATGGCAGCCACATGGTCACCCGATCTTATTTTCAGAGAGGCTGAGGTGATCTCAACTGAAGCCAGGGCTAAATACAATGCAAACAAGTCATTAGGACAAAGCGGTATTTATCAGGGACTTACATTCTGGTCCCCCAATATCAATATTTTCAGAGATCCACGGTGGGGAAGAGGACAGGAGACCTATGGTGAAGATCCATACCTGACTGGCAGAATAGGTGTAGCCTTTGTAAAAGGTCTTCAGGGGAATGATCCGGAATACTTTAAAGTTATTTCTACGGTAAAGCATTTTGCAGTGCATAGTGGTCCGGAGCCTTTACGGCACAAGTTCGACGCATGGTGTAGCGAAAAGGATTTCTATGAAACTTACCTGCCTGCATTTGAGGCTCTTATCAGGGAAGGGAAAGTGTATTCGGTCATGGGGGCATACAACAGGGTCTTTAATGTTCCCTGCTGTGCCAGCGATCTTCTCCTGGATGAAATACTAAGAAAAAAGTGGGGATTTAACGGGTATGTCGTCTCTGATTGTGGCGCTATCTGGGATATGTACCATGGACATGCTTTGGTTGCCGATTCTGAAAAAGCTTCCGTATTGGGTGTAAAAGCAGGATGCGACCTGACCTGTGGTGATGAATATGGCTCATTGGTCAATGCTGTCCATGACGGCTATATCAGTGAGGATGTTATAGATAGGTCTGTAAAAAGATTATTCATGGCCCGCTTCCGGCTTGGAATGTTTGATCCTGAGAATCAGGTTCCCTATTCTAAAATTCCTGCCTCAGAAAATGATAATGAGGAACACAGGGCTCTTACCCGGGAGGTCGCTCAAAAAAGCATAGTCCTTCTGAAAAATGAGAACCATGTCCTACCGCTTTCCGATAAAATAAGGTCCATTGCGGTTATCGGACCCTATGCAAATGATACAGATGTTTTATTGGGAAATTATAATGGAACGCCCTCAAAACCTGTTACCATTCTGCAAGGAATAAGGAACCGCGTTGGGAAAGTTACTAGAGTTCATTACGCAATGGGCACCGAGCGTCTGGAAGATTTAGATAATAAAAAGGATAATATCGGCAATCAGACTGAAATACTGGAAAAGGAAGCATTGAACTCAGCCTCGCATTCAGATGTGGTAATATTCGTGGGAGGCATCTCGCCAAACCTGGAAGGTGAGGAAATGAAAGTGGAGGTCAGCGGCTTTAGCGGTGGCGACCGTACCAGTCTTGATATCCCGGCCAATCAAACTGAACTGCTTAGAAAGCTTAAACAAATCGGTAAGAAGGTTATTCTTGTCCTGACCGGCGGAAGTGCTATATCATTCATCTGGGAAAAAGAAAACCTGAATGCAATTCTTGATATCTGGTATCCGGGCGAAGAAGGAGGAAATGCCTTGGCTGACGTTATTTTCGGTGATTACAATCCTGCAGGAAGATTGCCGGTAACTTTCTATAAATCAGTAAAAGATCTGCCACCGTTTGAAGATTATTCAATGAAAGGACGTACTTATAAATATTTTACCGGAGAACCCCTTTATCCGTTCGGCTTTGGATTGAGTTATACAACTTTTTCTTATTCTGAACTGGCGTTGTCAGAATCCATAGCCTTTCCAACTGATACTGTGATGATTAAGCTTAAGCTGAAGAATATAGGTAGGGTTGATGAGGATGAGGTCATTCAGGTTTATTCAAAACGACCTCCCAATGGCAATCTCCAACCGGTTAAATCCTTGATTGCTTTTAAACGGGTGTCGACAAAACGAGGTGAAGAACAGATGGTTACGATTCCTGTTGTCGTTAAAGAATTACGGCAATGGGATTATTCTAAGGAGGATTATTCTGTTGTTCCAGGTACCTATCTGATTCAAATTGGATCTTCCTCTGCCAATCTCCTGTTTGAAACAAAACTGGAGATTCTAAAACAATAATCCGCATCATTCTATTTCTCATTTAATAGGAATCGTGTCTGGTGACGATTTCATGTAATATGTTGTGTGTTAATGAAATACATTACCCTCTTTTATAAAAATCACAATAGAATACTGAAAATCAAGGTTATATAAGAAATGCCGTACTAATTTCCTATAGCTTTTCTTATGCTATCCTATAGATAAAACATAGTCATTGTTCGTTCTTCCTTCGTTCTTCCTTCGTTTTATCTTCGCTTTTGTTTCAACAAAGATTCATTTAAAGATCACCCTGCTGCCGTACAAAAAAAAGAGGGTGTCTGGATTTTTTAGACACCCTCTTTTGATGATTGAATATTAGAAAAAGACTATTTTTTCTTTGTGACTTTATTCTGTTTAATAACTGCCTGTGCAGCAGCCAGTCTTGCGATAGGAACCCTGAAAGGTGAACAACTTACATAGCTGAATCCGAGTGAATTGCAGAATTCAACAGATTTAGGCTCTCCACCATGTTCCCCGCAGATACCGATCTTTAGGTCTTTACGAACACTTCTTCCTTTTTCAACACCAAGCTTCATCAATTGTCCTACTCCTTCAAAATCAATTACCTGAAACGGGTCAACAGGAAGGATCTTCTTTTCAAGATATTCTGGAAGGAAACTTCCAATATCGTCTCTCGAAAATCCAAAGCTCATCTGGGTTAGGTCATTTGTCCCGAATGAGAAGAATTGAGCACTCACTGCAAATTGATCAGCAGTCAAACAAGCCCTCGGGATCTCGATCATGGTCCCAACCATATGTGGGATCTCTTTAAGACCAAACTTTTTACAAACTTCCTCGTGAATTCTGGTAACGATCTTGTACTGATCATCTAATTCTTTCGAACTACAGGTCACAGGGATCATGATCTCGGGGAAAGGATGTTTATTAGCTTTCAACAGTTCTGCTGTCGCTTCGAAAATGGCTCTCACTTGGGTCTCTGTAATTTCCGGGAAAGTGATTCCCAGTCTGACTCCCCGGTGACCCATCATAGGATTGGTTTCATGGAGGGCCTCAGCACGCTTGTCGAATTCTTCCTTAGAGATGCCGAGGCTTTCGGCTATCTTATGACGGCTTTCTGGATTTTGTGGAATAAATTCATGAAGTGGCGGGTCAAGGGTACGAATGGTCACAGGGTAGCCATCCATGGCCTCAAGAGTACCCTTCATATCAGCTTTCATATATGGGAAAAGCTCATCCAGTGCCTTCCTTCTTTCTGTTTCGGTATTTGAAGCGATCATTTTACGGAGAATGAATAATGGGTCTTCAGCATGTTTCCCATAGAACATGTGTTCTGTACGGAATAATCCGATTCCTTCGGCGCCAAATGCTCTTGCTTTTGCAGCATCATCCGGAGTATCGGCATTTGTACGGATCTTCATTACCCGGATCTCATCGCATAATTTCATAAATGCCTGGAAATCGGGATTTTCCTCAGCAGCCTTGATCATGTTGATCTTTCCATTGTAAACATATCCCTTCGATCCATTTAGTGAGATGGAATCTCCTTCATGGAGAACGATATTATCGACAGAAAGAGTCTTTGTCGAAGCTTCAATCTTCAGAGTGCCCGCACCAACAATGCAGCATTTCCCCCAACCCCTTGCAACAAGCGCAGCATGACTGGTCATACCGCCACGGGCCGTAAGGATAGCATATGCAGCACGCATTCCTTCAATATCCTCAGGATTTGTTTCTTCCCTGACAAGGATCACATTTTTACCGGCCTTGGCCCATTCGACTGCCTTCTCAGAATTGAAAACAATTTGTCCGGTAGCACCGCCAGGACCTGCCGGTAAACCTTTTGCCATGGGTGTCAAAGCCGTTTCTGCTTTCGGATCGAGAATAGGGTGAAGTAATTCATCAAGCTGGGATGGCTCAACACGGCTCACAGCTTCTTCTTTTGTGATCAGCTTTTCGTTATACATGTCCAACGCCATTTTTACGGCAGCCGGGCCATTTCTTTTGCCGACCCTGCACTGAAGCATATACAGCTTTGTATCCTGAATTGTGAATTCAATATCCAGCATATTGCGATAATGAGTCTCCAAAGTATGCTGAATATTATTCAATTCTTTATAAACTTTTGGCATCGATGTTTCAAGGGAAGCCAGGTGTCTAGTGTGTTCATTTTTACCGATCTCATTGATAGGATTTGGCGTGCGAATACCCGCAACAACATCTTCTCCCTGCGCATTGGCAAGCCACTCACCATAGAAATAATTCTCCCCTGTAGCCGGGTTACGGGTGAATGCAACACCGGTTGCAGACGTGTCACCCATGTTGCCAAATACCATTGACTGAACGTTAACAGCAGTTCCCCATTCATCGGGTATATTTTCAAAACGACGGTAAGAAATGGCGCGTTTTCCCATCCAGCTCTGGAATACTGCGCTGATTGCGCCCCAAAGTTGTTCCATTGCGTCTTCCGGGAAAGGTTGTCCCAGGACTTCCTTCACCTTTTTCTTATAGATTTCGATCAATTGTTTAAGGTCATCAGTGGTAAGTTGAGTGTCGCTGTAATAACCTTTGGATTCTTTCATCTTATGAAGTTCACGCTCCAGCTGATTCCTGACACCCCTCCCTTCAGCAGGCTCAATACCGGCGGCTTTTTCCATGACAACATCAGAGTACATCTGGATGAGTCTCCTCTGTGAATCATAAACAAACCGTGGATTGTTTGTCTTTTTTATCAGTCCTTCACGGGTTTCATCATTGAGTCCGACATTTAAAACGGTCTCCATCATGCCAGGCATGGATGCCCTGGCTCCCGATCTGACCGATACAAGCAGTGGGTTATTTTTATCGCCAAAAATGGCTCCCATCTCTTTTTCAGTTCTTTTGAGCGAATCTTCAACCTGTTTCTTTAATTCTTGCGGGTAGTTCTTATTGTTTTCATAGTAGGCAGTACATACTTCAGTTGAAAGAGTAAACCCGGCTGGAACAGGTAAGCCGATATTAACCATTTCAGCAAGGTTGGCGCCTTTACCGCCAAGCAGGTTTTTCATGTCTGCTTCACCTTCAGCCTTCTTACCTCCAAAAAAGTAAACGTACTTTTTTTCTTTGACATCTTTTGACATAGTTCACAATGTTTAAATACTTGATTATCTATACTATTAATTATAAAAAATTGAAGCGGCAAAAGTACGAATTTTTTCGTCAAGTTAGCCTGGATTTACAGAAAATTAATGTGGCAAGAGTAAATAGTAAAATGGTAAGATGGTAAAATGGTAAAAATGAATAATGAGATAGCCAAATGGTTGGATCAAGGTGAAAAAGTATAATAAGCTCTAAAATAAATACATCTATATATATTACTTTTTTAGCTATTTCGGATAAAGTAGAAAATAGACTTATGATCGATCTGGGAATATTGAATTTTAACCAACAGATGCGTGAACGCACTTTGTCAATGTCTGTCCATGTTCATGACCTTCTTCAACATAAGAAAATAACTCAACTCAACAGGTCTATGGTTCAGCAGCTTTTACGAAGCTCATCATCCGTCGCAGCAAATTGGCGGGCTGCTGCAAGAGCTCGCTCGGATGCTGAGTTTTATTCGAAAGTTTGTATTGTTGCTGAGGAATGCGACGAAACGCAATTTTGGTTTGAATATCTAGGTCGAATAAGTGTTGTAACAGATTCAGAAATAAAAATCCTTGCATCCGAAATAGATCAACTTGTAAAGATTTTTACTTCCATTAAGAAAAAATTAAAGATAAAAATAACCAACAAATTGAAGTAATAGTTAGCAATAATAAGAAATCTAATTCCTTAAATATTTAAATACTAATTTTACCATTTTACCATCTTACTATTTAATATTCAACAGCCCCTATATTGGCCATATTCCAAAGTATCCAATGCTCCCTGCTTAGCAGATAAACCGAGGGATGCGACGGGTCTGACTTCCGCGGATTTGGAAGTATGGCAGCCAGGAGAGCAGCTTGCTCCCGGTTGAGTGTGGCTGCAGACGTATGAAAATAGTCTTTCGATGCAGCTTCAGCCCCGTAAATGCCATTCCCCATCTCGATGACATTGAGGTAAACTTCCATAATCCTCTTTTTACCCCAAATGGTCTCGATGAGAAAAGTAAAATAAACCTCCAGGCCTTTTCTGACCCAGGTCCTGTCGGGCCAGAGAAAAACATTTTTAGCTGTTTGCTGGGAAATGGTACTCGCTCCACGAACTTTCTTCCCTTTCTTTTTATCATTATATGCCTCGGCTTTTTTTATGGACTCCAGGTCAAATCCCGAATGTACAAGGAATCGGTTGTCCTCTGAAGCTACCACGGCTAACTGAAGCGATGGAGAGATTTTATCTAATGATTCCCACGTTTTGTCCAGTAACAGATGTTCCCCGCTGGTGGCTTGACCAAAAAAACGAATCACCATCAGCGGGGTTATGGGTGGATTGACAAAACGGTAAAGTACTACAAAGAAAATAGAAGTACCAAAGAAGAAAATCAGGAAATACTTCAGAAAGCGGAAAAGAAATTTCCGGAATTTCTTCATCCTTAACTATTTAACCGAACTGATATATTTCTCAAGATCCTGTCTTGACTTATTGCTGCTCAAAGCATCCTTGACCTCATTATAATCTTCTGGGTCATAACAATGCTCGTAAGCGTCCTTGGCGAGGGTCAGTTTTGAGCTATCATAGCTGAGAATATGCATGACCTCAGCGATCTGACGACTGTAAAGGCAATGGGTTTCAACCAGCTTCTTTGCCTGTGTCAGTCTTATACCATCAAAGGGCGCACTGGAAATAGCAATAGTTGATGACTGGAAATCACCTTCGGTCATTGGATTTTCACATCCTGTTCCGCTTTTTTTGGCTGCTGATTCACTCTTTGCTTTGGTCTGTTTCTTTTCCGGCTGAGTGGTTGGATGTGAGGTTTCTTTTTCCAATGCAGAAACATTGTCAGAAGTAGTTTTCTCAAGTATATACACTCCTTTTTTCCCGGGTCTTATAGCATAGTATAATTCCCCGTTGGGTGTGTTGAGAATAGTTTTATTGATATCATGGATGCTGTTATCCTTAAATGCGATCCTGACTCTGAAATTGGGCCCAATTATGCCTTCTACCACCACATGATCGGCAACAGAAGAATTTTTCTGGATCCCGTTGACATAGACAATAAAATTTTCACCTTTTTCTGAAAAAACTGTGAAGGTCGTTCCCTGGCTCATAGCTGATGCCGATAAAACAAAAGCTATGAAAAGAAATAATGTTCTAGTAAAGCTTTTCATAATTTGTTTTTTCTGCAAATGTAAAGCACTTTTCGGCTTGGGTCAATGAAAAATTAACAAATAATGCATGAAAAAGAGGTTTGATATGCACTAATGTTGCCGGATCTTCTAAAAACACCGTAAATCCAAGTTTTTTTTCTAATTTTGAAGTCCGCATTAACTTCTTTATTCATGAGCAACTATATCGGCATACGACACGAAGACAAATATTTACTCGAAAAAAGGGCACCACTCACACCAGCACATGTTGAACGGTTAGTCAAGCAGAAAAAACTTGATATTATTGTTCAAACTTCGAATAAAAGAATTTTTAAAGATGAGGAATACAGGAAAGCCGGAGCTGAAATTGCTGAGGATTTACATAAATGTTCCGTGATATTTGGTGTCAAAGAGATTCCTGTGTCTTTCTTTGAACCCGGGAAGACCTATGTGTTCTTTTCACATGTCATTAAAGGGCAATCTTATAATATGCCTATGCTTAAAAGAATGGTGGAATTGAAATGCAACCTGATAGAGTACGAAAAGATAATCGATGAACAGGGGAAACGCCTTATTTTCTTTGGTAAATATGCAGGATTCGCAGGTATGATAAATTCCTTCTGGGCTCTGGGATTAAGAATGAAGGATTATGGATATATATCTACCCTCTTAAAGATTAAGCAGGCACACCATTATCATTCATTAGAGCAAGCACGTGATGATGTTTCTGCCATAGGCCAGAGGATTGCGGAAAAAGGTATCCCGAATGAACTCTTACCATTTGTTATTGGGTTTACAGGCTATGGAAATGTTTCTCAGGGGGCCCAGGAGATTTGCGGATTGTTACCCGTAAAGGAGATCTCTCCAGAAAAATTGCTTGATCTGCGATATAGGAATAAGTTGCCAAACAACATTGTTTATAAAGTGATATTTCACGAAGAAGACCTGGTGGACCATATTGGTGGAGAACCATTTGACCTTCATGATTACTACACAAACCCACAGAACTACAAAAGTGTTTTTGAGAAATATATTCCCCATCTTTCGATGCTGATTAATTGCATTTACTGGGATCACCGTTATCCAAGACTGATCACAAAAGATTACCTGAAAAAGCTTTTTTCAAAAGGACGTCCGAAATTGAGTGTCATCGGTGATATTAGTTGCGATGTGGAAGGATCTGTTGAATGTAATTTAAAACCGGCATCGATTGACGATCCTATATACGTTTACAATACAGATACCGATAGTATAACCATGGGTCACCAAGGGGAAGGAATGCTTATAATGGCAGTGGATATCCTGCCGGCAGAACTGCCCCGGGATGCATCAAACGGGTTCGGTGACGTACTCGTAAATTTTGTTAAGCCCATTGCAGATGCCGATTTTGAAGATTCCTTTGAAGATCTTGACCTTCCCAAATCGATAAAAAAAGGTCTGATTCTCCATCGTGGAGAATTGACCCCCGATTATAAGTACCTCGAAGCATTTCTTGATTTGGATCCTGTATCTAAACCTCATAGCATATAATCAAATGCCTGAAATTTAGCATTCAACGTAGTAAGCCCAATATCTAATTTATGAAAAAAGTTCTAATTCTTGGTGCCGGTTTGGTGGCACAACCGATGGTTCAGTACCTTCTGAACAGAAATTTTAAGGTTTCCCTAGCTTCAAATACTCCGGATAGAGCAAAAGCAATGGTCGGAGATCATCCTTCGGGACGAACAATTTTTTGGGAAGCAGATGATGAAGAAACTT
>JBEKQA010000128.1:0-9666 GCA_049520195.1 Bacteroidales bacterium | reverse complement strand
AGCGCAGATGGCGTGGACTCGGAAAAAAAGTCAGAGGCGTTGATTTCAAGATCAGTAATGAAGATAATATTTCACGAGGAGAGGAACATGAGCTTCCAAAATACTTACGCAAGGTTCACCAAGCTAATTTAAAGGCCAACAGGCTTTATGTAATAAAGCCATACTATGGATGTGTGCATTTGTTCAAAGCAGCCCATCAAACATTTTATATTCCCGATCCTGTCAATTATGGATGGGATAAATATGCACGAGGTGGTGTGATCATTCATGATATTCCCGGCGAGCACTCAACAACTTTTGCTCCACCGAATGATAGAGATTTCTCATCTATGTTACAAAAAAGCCTGGATGAATCAATGATCAAAATGCTGATGGATAGTTAATTACAGAAGGTATATTCACCCGGTACTTTTTGTATAAATTAGTGAGGAAGTCGATCCTGTAAGGGATTTGTTTAGCCTCTATAAAGAAGAAATCCTGGAGTGTAAAAGCAAAGTTATTGACTTAAAAGGAAGGACGAAGGACAGCATTCTGTTCAGGCAGAGGAAAAATTTTAGCGGATTTTTCAGAAAAAACAAGACCAGGCCAGGCGCTGCCGATGGGAGTTTGAATGAATTTAAATCAATCTGTCCGGTCATCAAACTGCATACATTTTGGATATTTCAAGTGAGTTATAGAAACGATATTAATTTCCTGTAAATGTTGTGGTTATTATATCATTATATTACATTTATATGTTGTCAAAGTGCGTAAATTATAGCAATAGCTTATAACAATCTGGTAACTAAGAACTATAATGGGAGAATTGGAAATATTGTTTTCTGGTTTATTGGGGGAGATCGGTCATGTCGAAGCGTCAGGATTGGTCGAAAGTATTGCAGAGTGATGGGCACAAGGAGAACATGCGGCTTTTTGCGGCTGCCATAATATATACGAAAAAGGTTCTGAATGATCCAAAACTGAGGGAATATTATAGGAAGAAGAAATAAGGAAATCAGAGTATCCGGAATGTGGTTATATCTGATTTCATGTCAAGGCCGAAGCTCAAGGTTATTGATCTGAACGTGCACAGAGGTCTCACGGGGAATATAGTCATCATTTCAGCTTGGGATAAATACAGGGTTGAAACCGTCAGAATAATGGTACTGAATGAAATGGATCAGATTATAGAGAGTAGTCAAGCTGTAGTGAGGCAATTTTCCGTAGGAAAGAATTGGGATTATAAAGCAATTGAGGTGAATCCTTCCTATATGATTGGTCGTATTATAGCCCATGTCACTGATTTGCAGGGGAATGTGGTGCAGGTAGATGTTGATGTTGGAGGCAAATAAAAAATTTTATCAAAGCCCTCATCACCAGCCCTTTTCCACAGGGGAAGGAGAGCAACTCGGAATAAATCTCAAAGTTAATTTCTTTAAAAGTGTAAGTTCCTGCGTGGAAGAGGTATATCCGGGTGGGAAAGTTTTACTTTAAATCAGTCTGTTTTTTCAAGTTTTTTATGGCTTTTGGGGATTTTGGGTGGGGTAAATCAGGGGTATTTGGTGATTGACCCATGGATTTACTTTGCTTATATTCTAATTATACTATAAACGAATGGAGAACGAAGGAAGAACGAAGGAAGACTAAGGTTTTAGTATTTGGAAGGTATAGGTTAGACGAGAAGAGAGGAATAAATAAACATAGAAATAGGGGAATTGTATTTCGAATATTGATCGAAAAATTGAGAAGAAAGAAGGATACCAAAAAAACAGACTGATTTAAAACAAAAAACCTCGAATCGGGAATTATTGGTTTCTGTTTATAACTTTGTTTGTGCAAGTTAAAACATCAAAATTGATTTCAAATACACTCAAATTTATGAACCAACATCGTATTTCAATACCTTTAGAGGAAAAAAGTTATCAATAAAATATTGAAAAAAATAGTCCAAATTTTTGACATAACATTCAAAAATTTTCCAATTGATAAAATATCTTCAGTATTATCATCAAATCATCACTTATCAATCCTTTTAAACATCTTATCAATCGCCTTTTATTCTTGACTAATCTTTTTGCACCCTAACCTTTTAAAAATTACGCCGACTAATTATATAACAACTTAACGAAATGTTAATATATTAACCTCAAATTTCTTTAAATAATAGTAGGAAAATGTAATTTTTATTGTATATTTGCAGTGCTACATATTTTTAGTAATCAAAATAACATTAGAGTTTTTTAAGATTGATTGAGATTTTGCTTAGAACTTGGTCAAGGTAATTCAAGTAAAAGGTTGGAAATGATTTTGATGTAGAGATTGCCTGATGTTATTGAATATAGTGATATTCTTTAACAGGATCAATTTGGCAGACTAAACTTGGGTAAGGGAAGTTGTTTTAGGAGATTATATTTTTTCTTAATGGTGTTATTGAAAGATTAAATTATAAAATGCCTACAATGGAAGAAATTTAACCAGTAACATTATTACCTTGCAAATCTTTTTAAGATGAAAAAGCCAAGTATTCTAATTGTTGATGATTGCATAACTGATATTAATGCAATTGAATCAATACTAAAGAAAAGTGATGTTGAATTGGTTAAAGCCAGTTCCTTAAAAGAAGTTGAAGAACTTTTACAGCAGGTTGAATTTGCTTTAGTTTTAATTAATCTAAGCAAAACAAAAGCTGATAGTTTCCGAATTGCTGAATCAATTAAACTTAACCCGCATTATCAACATCTTAATTTACTCTATATTTCTGACAACTGTTATGATGACTATGAAGGTAAAGATTATCTCTTTACAGGGGCTGTGGACTTTATTACAAGGCCGTTTATTGCCGGAATACTGAGAGGGAAAGTGGAAAGTGCAATCAACCATTATTTTCAGCCTAAGCAATTTGTGGAAAATTCAATGCAACATAAAGTTTTTGAAGATGATTTTTATAATAATGACAGTTTAGGAATAGAGGAGGATTTAGCAAAGACACAGTTTCTTTCGACCATGAGCCATGAGATACGTACTCCTCTTAATGCCATCATCAACACCATCAATCTTCTGATAGCAGAAGAGCCCCGCAAGGATCAGCTTGACGATATGAATGTGCTTAAGTTTTCTGCAGAAAACCTTCTAAAGCTGATCAATGAGATACTGGATTACTCCAAGATTGATGCCGGTAAAATAGAATTTGAGGAGATCGATTTCAACATCCGGAAGTTGATATCAGGAATAAAGCAGAGCCTGCAATACGGGATGGTGAAAAATGGGACGAAACTGGATTGTTATATTGAAGAGAAGGTTCCGGCATTCATTGTAGGGGACTCTGTAAGACTGGCGCAGATTTTTTTTAACCTGGTAGGAAATGCATTAAAATTTACGGAAAAGGGGAAAGTTACCTTAACGGCAGAAGTATCCCAGGAGATGGAAGACAATATAGAGCTTAAGTTCATAATATCGGATACCGGGATAGGTATTCCCCAGGAGAAGCAAAAAGATATCTTTGAAGCCTTCACACAGGCCACCACATCGACGACGAGAAAATACGGAGGCACGGGTCTTGGATTAGCCATTACGAGGATGCTTATAGAAAAACAGGGTGGACGCATTGAGTTAAAGAGCAAGCCAAAGGAAGGGAGCACATTTTCTGTATATCTGACCTTTAAAAAAAGCAAGAAGGCCCAGGCAGAAGAGATGCAGGGG
Organism: Bacteroidales bacterium; assembly: GCA_049520195.1. Taxonomy (GTDB): domain Bacteria; phylum Bacteroidota; class Bacteroidia; order Bacteroidales; family FEN-979; genus FEN-979. The sequence goes on along the minus strand of JBEKQA010000128.1, from coordinate 5,988 downwards.
TCGGCACAGATCCATTCACTGGAAGGGATCAATGTACTGGTAGTAGAAGACAATGAGATTAACCAGAACATTGTAACAAGGTTGTTGAAGAAATGGAATGCAGTGACCGATACGGCAGAGAATGGGAAAATTGCAGTTCAGAAGGTGATGGAGAATCAGTATCAATTGGTACTGATGGATCTCCATATGCCGGAGATGAACGGATATGATGCTGCAAGGAAGATCAGGGGGATGGAAGGGGATTATTACAAGACTTTACCAATTCTGGCTGTAACGGCATCTGCCTTTGCAGAAGACCGGAAAAAAATATGTGCTTCTGGTATGAATGGATTTGTTATAAAGCCATTTCATCCTGTCGAATTAAATTCAAAGATCTCTCACTTTTTAAATCATAAAACACCTATATTATAAGATTGTTTAATTCTTGTCTATCATGGATGATTAACGATTAAAAATATAATATATAAGAAGTCCAGTTAAAAACAATATTTCGGTTACACAAAAAAAGAAAACATTCTTAAACAATCTAAAATCATATAGTCATGGAGGAAACACTTTACCTTTTATACATAGGGACTGACAGGGAGGTGGTAAACAGACTAATGGAACATCCGCGTATATCCCTAGAAAGGGTGGATACAATCAGCTTAAGTGGGGATACTTTCAGTTTGGTGAAGCAACCGGATGTTGTTCTATGCGAGCGATTTTTACCGGATAGTGACGGGTTTACGGCATATGCATACATAAGGGATCACCTTTCATGGAATTCAGTCCCTTTTATTCTTGTAGCCGGGAGTTACGAGGAGGGGTTGGTGACGCAGGCAAGGCAAAAGGGGTTGGATGATGTTTATGTAGTTCCGTTACCTTCCAATGAGGATCTTGTCAGCCGGATAGATTTTCTAATAAGCTACAGGAGAGAGAAGCCATACAACAGGGTAGATAATGGAAGGTTATCAAACTTTAAGATGCCACTATCCAAAAGGCTTTTTGATATTGTGGTTGCCTCGTTTGCCTTACTAGTTCTGTCTCCTTTTCTTTTACTTGTGATGCTAGCCATACGGATTGAATCCAGAGGAAAAGTTTTCTATAGCTCTATAAGGGTCGGACAAAAACCCTTTAACTTTTATAAATTCCGGTCAATGCGCCACGGTGCTGAGGATGAGCTTAAAAAGCTCGCAAAGAAAAAGAATCAATATATAATGCATAATGCAGCTTCAGAACTTGATTTGAAAAGGACTTGCCCCTGTGAAAGGAATAAAGACTTCGTCAGGTGTTCTCCTCTTCTTCACGGCGCAACCTATTCGATTTGCGACACATGGTACATTGAGCAGAAAAAGAAAATAGAGAAGTCGACGCCACCATTTGTGAAGATTGTGGATGATCCGAGGGTTACCAGGGTTGGGAAGCTCATCCGCAACACGAGTATCGATGAGATCCCTCAATTGATCAATATTATCAAAGGGGATATGTCGATAGTGGGTAACCGGCCTTTGCCGCTGTATGAGGCAGAGAAGCTGACCTCAGATGAGATGGCCAGGCGTTTTCTTGCGCCTGCAGGGTTGACAGGTTTATGGCAGGTTGAGAAGCGTGGGAGAAAAGGGACGATGTCGGATGAGGAACGCAAGAGGCTGGATATTCAGTATGCAGAGTTGTTTTTAAAGAACAAGTATTCATTACTATACGACATGAAGTTAATAATAAGGACCTTGCCGGTGATAGTACAAAAGGAATCCGTTTGACAGCAAATAATTTTTTACGATACAAGATGAGTAAGAAAAGAGTTATTTTTTTGCTGGTATGTATTGCAGTAATAATGGGTACTACATGCGAGGCTCAGCAGAAGAGGAAGTTCAATCCGTTGACAGATGATATCACGCAGATGATACCGCCGATGAGCACCCTTCTTGATTCTGCCTTTGCGCATGATCCGGGGCTGAAGTTTTCACAGTTGCAATATATAATAGATAAGGGAAGCTTATACAGTGGCCAGGTTCAGTGGACACAGGACATAGGGTTGCAGGCCAACGGTGGCTACGGGACGTTTGATTACCTGTACAACAATGCGATAGGAGGGCAGAATCAGCAGACCACGACTTTAAAGCAGAATGAGACACAATATGGTGTGGGAGGGTTTATCCGGTTGCCGCTCTATGATCTGGTCAACCGAAAGAACCAGATAAAGACAGCCAGGGCGGTCATGCAGCAGGCAGAGACGCTGAGTGAGACGCGCAAGAATGAGATCCGGGAGCTGGTGATCAGGCAATACAACGATATAATAGAGAAGCAGCAGATATTAAAGATCAAGTCAAGATACCTGGAGACATCAAGGATCAACACACAGATGGCGGAGAAAGGATTTGTAAAAGGGACGATCACGCTGGACGAATATTCACGGGTGTCGCAGATCGGGTCGAGTACGGAGGCTGATTATGAGACAGCGAGGACAGATTTCATCAATTCGTATATGATCATGGAGGTGATGACGGGTATGAACTTTAACATTATAAATGAAATACCTCAGGGTAATGAAAATCAATGATATAATCCGATTATTAAGGAAGCACATTTTGTTACTGTTGTTAATACCGGCGTTGCTGGGTACGGCAGTGACATTGCTAACCAAGAATATATATTCATCGCAGACGACGTTGTATACGGGGATGACGAGCGGGACGAGTGTACAGTTAGACCAGTCGTTTAATGTATTTACGACGAATGCGGCCTTTGACAACCTGATCACGGTGATCCAGTCGAGGGAGACGTCACAGGAGGTAGCCATCCGGTTGCTGGCGCAGCACCTGATGTTCAGTCATCATGATCCGAGGTATCTTTCTATGCAATCTTTTCTGGACTTAAAGCGGGCGACACCGGCCTACATCAATAAGCTTATAGTGAGGCATGTATATGGGAAAGGGACGACACCGGTTGTGATGGAGAGAGAGGACACGGCAAAGAGTACGGGAGGTTTTTCCTTTACGGAGCAGAGTGGAGATAACACGCTGAGCCTTCAGCCGGGGTATCTTGATGCAGTGGCCTATGAACGGACGGTAAAGAACCTGTATGATTACATGATGAGGGATGATACGAACTACATTTACCGGCTGCTTAATTTCAATAATCCGCATTATTCGATCAAGGCCATATCATCGGTGGGAGTACAGCGTATTTCTTCGAGTGATCTGATAGAGTTGAGGTACAATTCGGATGATCCGGGGATATGCCAGCAGACCCTGGTGCTGTTGACAGAGGTATGTATGAAGAACTACAAGAAGATCAAGGAGAGCAGGTCGGATGCGGTGGTAAAGTATTTTGAATACAAGCTGAAGGCAGGAGCGGCGAAGCTGGCAGAGGCAGAGGACCGGTTATTGAAGTTCGATGAAGAACACAGGATCATCAACTTTGCTGACCAGAGTCGGGCAGCTGGGACGGCAGAGGGGAATCTTGAGACATTATTGCAGAGCAAGCGGGTAAAGCTGTCAGGGGATAATGCAGCGATACAGAAGCTGGAGGAGAAGATGAATGCGCAGCAGGCGTTACAGCAGAAGAGTGCGAGTTTGATTGTGAAGCGTAATGAGCTGGCAGAGATAAACACGCGGCTGGCGACTACAGGCAGTGGGGAGAGTGAGGAGATAGCGAAGTTAAGGGATCGTGGGGAGACCTTAAAAAAGGAGATCAGTGATTTGGTGGATGAGATGTATAATTCGAAGGCCACCACGGGAGATGTGACACAAAACAGTTTGATGGAGAATTACCTGAACAGTGTGAAGGATTACCAGGAGACGAAGACGGAGATAACAGGGTTGGAGGGAAAGATACAGAATGCGCAGAAGGAGTATAATGAATATGCGCCGGCGGGAGTGATATTGAAGAGGATAGAGCGGGAAATATCGGTAGCGGAGCAGGAGTACCTTGAGTTGCTCAAGGGGTTGAACCTGGCGAAGCTGAAGGTACAGGATGTAGAGCTTTCGTCGAACATCAAGGCGGTTGATCCGCCGTATTATCCTTTATCGCCGAACCCGACCAAGCGGTTGTTGTTGGTAGTAGTAGCAGCATTATTAGGTTTTCTGATTGTGGTATCGGTAATATTGGTGTTGGAATATTTTGATGGGACGTTGAAGAATCCGGAGAAAGCCTCGAAGATACTGGGGTTGGAATCGGCAGGGGTTTATCCAAGGATCACAGAGAAGACCCAAACGTTAAATCTTCCCTTTATCACGAACAGGTTGATGGAGATGGTGATCCAGCAGGTAGAGTTACATCCGAAGGGGCGGTTGATGAGTCATGAGCCACGGACGATTTTGTTTTTCAGTACGCAGAATGAAGAAGGGAAGACTACGATATTGAATAACATGGCTATGAAGTTGAAGAAGCAGGGCAAGAAGGTGGTGGTGGTAAATTTTTCTGGGGAATCGATGTTACAGACGGACGTATCGAGGATGGAATCAGAGGATGAGAGAGAGCCGGTCTTGGAGCCGGTGTTGATAAACGGGGTAAGGAATAAAGCATCGTTAAAATCGGAAGAGGAACCAATGAGGGGCAAGGGGAACAGGGAGAGTTTGACGCTGGCCAAGACGGAGAGCAATGTTGAGGAGCATTTGATATATCATGTAGATGAGAGTTATTATTCGATTGCCAATGCGGCTGATTTGCTGGCAGGGAGCCAATATAGCCAGGGGATGTCGCCGGATTACATTTTGGTGGAGTTACCACCTATATTATATTTTCCTTATCCATCAGGGCTGGTTTCGTCGGCAGATATGTCCATCATGGTATGTCGTTCAAACCGGACATGGTCGGAAGCGGATCATGGAGCATTGGAGACCTACATGAAGCATAGCCGTCACAAGCCTTTGTTCCTGCTCAATGGAGTAGAGATGCAGGTTATCAAGTCGGCTATTGGTGATATCCCGGGAAAGCAAGGCTGGGTTCACCGCTCGGAGAAGAAAAAAATGAGGATTTAGGTATTTGGATATCGTCGATTAAATTCAGGATAACCAGTAGAATACCAAGTTAAATTCAGAAGAATCAGTTGAACCAAACGATAAAAAGGATCACAACGGAGGCAAACTTCCTGTCGCTTGCAGGGAATTTGTGTATTTCGTTATTCGGGTTCACAGGTTTTGCCCTATTGGCAAGGAGTTTTCCCCCTGAGGTCTTCGGAAGATGGGTGTTATATATTGCCTCAGCTGGCTTTGTGGACATGTTCCGTTTCGGCATTACGACCACTGCCATTATCCGTTTTTTATCGGGGTCGAAGGATGAACAGTGGGAGAAGCTTGTAGGTTCGTTCATACTGATTGTTTTGGTTGCCACGGGTGGACTTGCAGTGATCATCTGGGCATGTCACTTTGCCTTTCCGAAGCCTATAGAGCATACAGGGTACGATCTTTTTTTTCTATGGTATCCATTATTCATGTTCATCAACATACCGTTCAATACGGCACAGGTGATCTTGCAGGCGGAATTAAAGTTTGACAGGATATTGCTGATCAACAGCATGTACAGCATTGGTTTTTTCATTGTGGTGCTGGTAAATTTTCTTTTTATCAGGATGAACCTGACAGGTGTAGTTCTGGCACAACTGGGGGTCAACTTTATTACATCGTTAGTTTGTTTGTTTAATGGATGGGATGGGTTAAAATATGTATTAAAAGCTACACGCAAGACCAACAAGGTGTTGCTGAATTTTGGCAAGTACACAACCTTCACATTGATAGGGACGAACCTTTTGAGGAGTGCCGATACGCTGATTATCAGTCTGAGTCCGATGGGTACGGCTGCAGTGGCGTTATACAGTATCCCGATGAAGCTGGTGGAATTGCAGCAGCTTCCCTTACGGAGTTTTGTGGCGACGGCATTTCCGAAGATGTCAAAGGCCAGTCTGCTTGGAAAGGTGGGGGAGGTGAAGAAATTGTTTTATACCTATTCAGGGGCGATGACCTATTTATTTTTTATCATCAGTTTGCTCACGTTTGTATTTGCGGATTA
>JBEKQA010000127.1:0-9699 GCA_049520195.1 Bacteroidales bacterium | reverse complement strand
ATAAATTATTTCACCTGAAGCGTTTATAAATGTAACCAGAGGAAGATCCTGAACAGTTTTGATCTTAATGATATTAAGAAAATCTTCTAAAGAATTATTATTCGTGACGTCAGTTTCTGTATTAATTGGCAACTCTCCTATATTTTTTTTCAGAAATAGATACTTATCTTTTTCCGTTTTGAATAACAATAAAACAGGGCCATTCCATTTGTCCAGTTCTTTTTTATTTTGAATGAGGTCTGCAATAAAATGTCGTGAAGGCTCTTTCTCCGGATCGAGCCACGCAAGAATTGTTCCATTCTTATTACTGGTATTCCTACCTCCAAATATCATTTTATAGAGATTTCCTTTCCTATTAATCTTGCCAATCAAAGGAGAAGGGGAAAGATCTTTTCTTAACTCAATTTCAAGACTTTGGCTTCTGGCCTGTTCTAGCTTGAAGAAGGTAAGTCTGGTCAAAACTGTTCCCCCACTGATTCGATTCCCGGTAACCAGAAGATAAAATCCCGGTGTCACTTCCAGTTTGCAGGGGAATTTGTGCATTATCGGATCTGTTTCATAATCCAATGAACGGAAAAATCCATCTTCGAACTTCTCAACGGTGAAATTAATGTAATATTCCGGGGTTCGCTTGTTTAAAGGATTGTTGTTTAGAATCAAGTTCGACCTCACATCTTGTTTTACACCCTTGTTGGTGAAACCAACATCACGCCATTTATCGTTAACTAAATACTGCGGAATACGGGTCGCTGTTTCAAGTCTTGCAGGAATGCCTATACTTCTGCAGACTGCAACAAAAAAGATATCCCTGGAATGAGAGTCTGAAACTTTTAATTCGTAAACTCCTATCGGTGTAATTGGGGCCTTTGCATAATTGGCATTTTCATTGATCCGGATTGTTTCCTTTACCCATTTCACTATTGTTTCAGGGTTATTTCGACCTTTTCGAATGAAATCCTTATCAAATTTCTGCTGAAAGAATTCTTTAAATGGTTTCAGGTATTCATTATCAATTCTGGGAGTAAGGATATATGATGAGAATATCGATTTATCATCAGTCAGGGGCTTATAAATTAATGAAAACATAATATTGTCATTAAGTACTTCAGGTGTTACATCATGGAGGTCCTTTTCAGATATCTCATTTAATAAAGGAAAGATCATATTTTTTTTATCATCGGGGATTGAAGATATAAAGTCGATAATGTCCCGCCAGTTACCGCGGCTTTTATGAAGGAATTTCCAAAGGGAGTCGGCATTGACTTTGAGATTAGCTGCCAACCGGAAGGATTTAACAGAATCAATGAATGTGCATTCATAGTCTGTCCGTATCTTATCTTCAAATGCAAAACGTTTTAAATTTCTATTTCTCATTGAATCGGGTGCGTTGTTCTCGACATTTTTTTCCAGTGGGGGAATAAAGTCAAAAACTTCAGAATAAACTTCTCCCGGTTTATGATTTAACATAATTATCACAGTGTCAGTGCTTGTTATTGTGACTTTATGATAGCCAAAGCTGTTCCCTTTTGCTGCCCAGATAAGCAGATTACCAAACCCTGTGGTAAAATAACACAGTCCGTCTTTATTTGTAATGCACCGTTGCAAAGGATAAAACTCCGCATAATTATAAAGCTGAAATTCAACATTAGCGCTGTCAACAGTGACATTATTCTGAGAGATCACTTTCACCCAAATCCTCTTTGTTGAAGTATAATTAGATAAAACGTTAATCCTTGTATATCTCTGATCTTTAATAAGTATGTCTTCCGGGCCATTGTAGTCTCCAAAAACATTCGTATTTACAAGCATAGCACGTTTTGCAGGACCGGTAAACCAAGCCATATCTAGATCAGGTTCCGGCTCGCAGGCTCCCAAATAATGCCATTTACCATCCACCCAGACTTCTACCCATGCATGGTTATCATCGCTATGTGCCCATCGTGGTGTGTAACATTGACGTGCAGGGATACCAACTGCACGCAACGCAGCGACAGTGAATGTAGATTCTTCACCACAACGTCCAAATGCATTCTTTACAGTTGCTAATGGTGCTGATGTCCTGATATCAGAACCTTTATAGGTAACCTTCTCATGGCACCAGTGGTTCACTTCCAAAGCTGCATCATGCATGGAAAGATGTTTGACCCGGTTCTTCAGTTCTCCCATAAAAACCCAACGTGAAGTATCAAGGTTTTCATTATTAACACGGATAGGAAGTACAAAATGACGAAACAGATTCTCAGGCACAATTTTTCCCCAGGAAAATGTGTCTTGGGCTGCTAAAGATGCCTTAACGTTCTTCAGGTAGAATTCACCATTATAATCAGCAAGATCACTCAAAGGCATATATGCATAAAGAAACTCCATGGCTTCTTTTTCCTTCATCGAAAGATGCTGGTCAAACACCTGAAATAATTGGTCTCCCCGGGTGACTGCAAGTTTTCTTTGTTTCTCAAACTGTAGCTCGACTTTATCCCGATAGTTCTTATCAGAAATAAAGTGATCCCCATGTTTGCATCCTGCAAGCAAAGCCAGAGAAAATACGATTAAAAAATTTAAAGATTTCATCACCATTCTTTCTGCCTTTAATAAGTTATTTTAATAGTTTCATTGGTTAAAACAGTTTCAAACACTTGTTGTCTAATATTTGATTTTATTGGTTCAAGGATGTGTCCTTCACCATTCACATTCACTATTTTAATTTCTCCAAAATTATGTAGAACAAAGCGATACATAGAGAATTTTGAAGGAAATGAGCCATCGACGCTACTTACAATGATTGATTTATTTACTGGATCAAAGGAAATAGAACGTCGGTAAAATTGCCCGGTTTCATAATTATAGGTAATTCCATCATCTTCATAATAAGTGAATGAATTTGGTGTCTTCCCGTTATATATATGAATTTCAAGGACAGGTGATGGTGTTTCAGAAGTGTTTTGAATAACTGACTGCAAAGGAATTATACCTCCTGATTTTACAAAAACAGGCAGGTCATCGAGTGGACAATCTACAACAGCTTCCGTATTTCCAATATAGAGTCGGTCATCACTCATCCGGATCCAATCACCTGCAGGAAAGTAGACATAGCATGTGTTTTTCTCACTGGAAACAGGGGCAACTAGGATTTGTCCTCCAAAAAGATATTCATTTTGAAAGTCCTCTTCATATATTTTATTATCTTCCATATAGTTGATTGCAAGGGTTCTTGCAACTGGCAGTCCGGTTTGGGTAGATTCATAGAATGCTGAATAGATGTAAGGAAGAAGTCTGTATCGTTTGTTGATCCATTGACGGGATAGCTCTTCAATTTTCTCCCCAAATGACCAAGGTTCTTTATGCCTTGAGTTGATCTCTGCATGGTTACGTAAAAATGGTGTATAAATGCCCACAGACATCCATCTTGCGAACAACTCATTTGTGGGTGTGCCGATAAATCCACCCATGTCCGGGCCGGTGAAGGAAACACCAGAAACGCCAAGGCTGTTTACCATCCTGACTGCCATCATCATATCCGCTTCTGTCGCCGAATTATCACCAGTCCATACAGCTGAATACCGTTGAATACCAGAATAGGCTGCCCTTGTAAGAATGAAAGGTCGTTTATTGTTCAACAACTGTCTGGTTCCTTCATAGGTTGCTCTCGCCATATTCAATCCATAAACATTATGGGCTTCAGCAATGGTGCTGTGATGTCCATCAAAATCAAAACACACTATATTCGGGATACTTTGTCCCCATGCACTTGGCTCATTCATGTCATTCCAGAACCCTTCAACACCGATGGTAGTGAGGGTGGTAAATGATTCCCCCCACCAATCACGAACTTTTGGATTAGTGAAATCAGGGAAATGACATCTTCCAGGCCAGACATTACCTGTATACAATTGTCCTCCAGGGTACTTTACAAAACAATCCTGCCTAATTCCTTCTTCATAGCTAAGATATCCTTTTTCGATCTTGATTCCAGGATCAATAATTGTTACAAGGTGAAATCCCATTGTGTTAATTTTACTGATCATCAAACCGGGATCCGGGAACCGTTCTTTATTCCACGTAAATACTTTATAACTATCCATGTAGTGTATATCGAGATATATGACATCACAGGGTATCTTTTTATCCCTGAATATTTGCGCAAGCCCCAATACTTCCGATTCAGGGTAATAACTCCATCGGCATTGCTGATAACCAAGGCTCCAATAGGGTGGGAGATGCATTCGTCCTGTAAGCCAGGTATAATCCTTTATTATTCCTGATATGTTCTTTGATCCGAAAAAATAATATTTCATCTCTCCATTGACAGCAGAAAAGAAGGAGAACTTATCATCAGTTGAGGCCCCAAAGTTGAACTTTGTTTGATAAGAGTTATCCAGAAAGATGCCATAAGGAAGATCATCATGAATCCCGATATAAAAAGGAATGGTCACGTAAAGTGGATCCTGGCGGTAAGAGTACCCGGGAATATCAGAGTTCCAGTTTATATAAGCATTACCACGACGGTTTAACGGACCTGTTTTCTCTCCTAAGCCAATGAACTTCTCCTCGGGGAACAATTTTTTGTAGCAGGTTACCTCTGTCCCTTGCCAACTCACAGAACAATCTTCATAATCCCTTGAAATAACCATTCCCTTTGAGGTCAGGAACTTGATTTGAAGAGGTTTTTTCAAAACGATTACCTGCAACGAATCTGTGGTCAATACAAGGGAATCACTTCTGTCGTTAATACTCGTAAAATTCCCTTCTGGTTTCTGAATGACAGCATACGAAAAATCATTTTGAAGTTCAGGCTTGTTGATCCTAACCCGGACAACAGTCGGGGAAAAATGAAGTATCTCAACCTTAGCATTGTCTGTGGTGATAAGGATCCCATGCTCTAAATGTTTGAAATTCCTAAATGATCCCGGGAATGTCGGAATGCCATTATCACAATCGCTTATATATGGAACGGTGAGAGCGAAAACTAAACTTATTATCCTGGTCAGATTCATCTTGAGAAAAGATTAACATTAACAGACCAAAGATAATAAACATATTTTCGTCAAAACGGGAAATGATCAATGAAAGATTATTGATTCTGGTGGATTTTAGCTGATATAACGAACATCATAAATTTACAAGAAAGGTCTGAATCTATTTATCTTGCATCCTGTTCAGTACGTTTAATAATTTCATTCTGAAGATCTTCTCCAAGATCATTGAAATAATCACTGTAGCCTGCGACCCTGACAATCAGGTCTTGATATTTTTCAGGACGTTTTTGTGCATCTTTCAGAGTTTCAGCAGAAACCACATTAAATTGAATATGATGCCCTCCCATCCTGAAATAGCTGCGAATGAGGGCAGTCATTTTTATAAAGCTCTCTTTGTCATCGAAAAAGGAGGGAGCGAATTTCTGATTTAGCAATGTTCCTCCGGTTCGAAGATGATCGAGTTTGGCAGCAGATTTCAGAACGGCCGTGGGTCCTTTTTTATCAGCACCCTGGACCGGAGATATACCTTCCGATAGTGGTTCCTTCGCTTTTCGTCCATCCGGAAGAGCCTGGATTACACTCCCGAAATAGACATGTGATGTTGTCGGAAGTAGATTTATCCGGAATAGTCCTCCACGATAAGTTTGACGGCCGTTGACTGCATTATAAAATATTTCAAATACGTTAATGGCCTGAATGTCGGCATAATCATCGTCATTCCCATATTTCGGTGTTTTATAAGTCAGTTGAAAACGCAATTCCTCAAAATCAACGAAATTCCCTGAAAGTGCTTTCAGCATGCCTTTCATACTTATCGTTTTCTTTTCGAAAACGTGGTATTTTAGCGCAGTAAGACTGTCTGTGATGCTTCCCAACCCAACACCCTGTATATAACTTGTGTTATAGCGCGCGCCTCCTGCATTATAGTCTTTTCCGTTAGAAATGCAGTCGTCGATTAGCAAAGAAAGAAAGGGCGCAGGCAGATTTTCCATAAAGATCTTTTCAATACGTTTATTGCCATCTATCTTAATATCAATAAAGTAATTCAGCTGTATTCCATAAGCCCTCATGAGTTCGTTAAAATCCTTGAAATACTCAGCAGGACCTGTTTCTAATCCAATGATTTTACCCGATAAAGGATCCTTACCGTTATTAAGTGTTATTTCCAACACCTTTGCAAGATTAAAATAACCTGTAAGTATATAGGCTTCTGTACCAAAAGCACCGGACTCAACACATCCGCTTGCTCCGCCGTTCCTTGCATCCTCTATGGATTTCTCCTGGTTCAAGAGTTCCTGGATAATGGCATCTGTATTGAAATAGGAAGGTTGTCCATATCCTGTCTTTGTGATCTTCATCGCACGGTGAATAAAACTATCAGGATTGACTTTGCTGATTTGTACCATCGAACTGGGTTGAAGAAGTCTCATTTCTTCTATGACATCCAGGATAAGGAAAGACAATTCATTAACAGCATCAGAACCATCCGGATTTACTCCTCCCATGTTTATCAGACAAAAATCTGTATATGTGTTACTTTCCTGTGCGGTAATACCAACCTTAGGAGGTGAAGGATGGTTGTTAAATTTAATCCAAAAAGATTGCAGGAGTTCTATGGCTTTTTCTTTTGTGAGGCTCCCTTCCGCTATTCCTTTCTTGTAGAAAGGATAAAGATGCTGATCCAGACGACCCGGGTTAAATGAATCCCAGGGATTCAGTTCGGTAATGACACCCAGGTGAACGAACCAGTAATATTGCAGTGCTTCATGAAAGGATCTCGGTGCTTGTGCAGGTACATGGCGACAAATAGCAGCCATTTCAATTAATTCCTGTTTCCTTGTTTCGGAGCTTGCCTGATTTGCTAATGCCTCAAGTTCATCTGCATGACGTTGGGCAAAAAGAATGATTGCATAAGCTGCTATTTCCATTGCCTTCAACTCTTGCTTCTTCTCAAATGCATTAGTATCATTCTTCCAGTCCAATTTGGATAAGGATTCATGAATATCATTGATAATATCAAGCATCCCTTTATGATAGATCTTATTTCCGCAAACCGTATGACCAGGTGCACGTTGTTCCTGAAATTCGGTGAAAAGGCCTGCCCGATAACCGTCGATCCATTCCGGAGTCATTGATTCCATTATCCGGTCACGGTTATTTCTTCCTTTCCAGAATGGAATTATTTCTTCCCTGTAGATTCGTTTCGTTTCTTCGTCTACCTTGAATGAGACTTTCTCCCTTTTATCTAATATATCCAGGTCTTCAAGAGAATGAAGGTTGATTTCAGGATATGTTGGTGTAGCTTTGGGGGCAGGGCCTCGTTCTCCAACAATGAGTTCATCTTCGTTGATGCAAATGAATTTGTTGGCAAGAATATACTCAAGAGCTAGTGCCCGCAATATAGGAGCTGATATCTCAGTTTTGTTAAAGCTCTTATAAAATGTTGTAACGAGAACTGCACGTTCAGTATCAAGGCGGTTTATTGCGTGTAAACTGTTGTCCCTAAGTCGTTTAATACGGTCAGTCATTTAGATATGTATCAAATAGTTAACAATTGTCATCCTCCAATTTTTACAGAGAATCCCTCAGCTTCAAATTCGTTTTTCAGTGGAATTAGAGTTTCTTCAGATAAGTCTTTCAGATTCGATGTTTTATTGTTTATATGGAACCGGGAATATTTGTTTTTTGCCATAGAATGAAATGGAAGAAGATTGATATTCATGGTATAGGCCATTTCATTTCCTTTAACTTGAGATAACAGGAATTGTTTGATATCACTGATATTTTTATCCGTGTCTGTGATCCCGGGAATAACAGGAATTCTTATTATTATCTTTTTTTTCTTGGAAATCAAATGAAGAAGATTTTCCAATATTTTTTTATTTGAAAGTCCAGTATACTTGATATGATCATTCTCATCAATCAGTTTAAGGTCATATAGAAATAGGTCCACATATGAATTGATTTTATCGATAATGGACTGATCTGCACAACCACATGTGTCGATTGTTGTGTGTAAACCAGTTGATTTACATTCTTTTAAAAGTTCGTAAAGAAAATCATCCTGAAGTAATGGCTCTCCGCCCGAAAAAGTGACCCCTCCAATGGATTCCTCGTAAAATACCCTGTCCAAATTGAGTTCATGCATAACTTCTTCAACGGTCATCCATCGGCCTGTCTCTTCCTTTTGATAATACTTCTTTCCATCCAGGATAAATGTTTTCTCTGATTCTTCCGGATCAACGCTCTGACTTTCAGGATTATGACACCACCAGCACTGTAAAGGACATCCTTTGAGGAATACTGTGGTACGAATTCCCGGCCCGTCATGAACCGAAAAACGCCTAATGTCGAAGATCAGACCTTTATTCACTGTAAAACTTAATCATTCGTATTATTGCTTGCTGGCAAACCGGGCAAAATCCTGCCGCCTCATTGCTCTTCATTCTGCAGTCCATCATCGGACTGTAAACTCCTTTTGCCACATAACCGCCACCCTCAAACATTCCAACATCATTCTGGTATTTATCGTCCCTTGGAGTAGGAATAGGAATCCCTTTATTAATCATGTATTTCCATTTTGAATCAAAATTAACGTTGGTAGTCAAATTTGGTTCCCAAGGCTCAACCTTTGTATTGTAAAACTCTGAATAAGTAACTTCAGAGGTATAATACTCATCTGCAAGACCAGCGAAGGTATGTCCGAACTCATGTATAGATACAATTTCAGAGAAATAGTTATCTACTGTACTCTCGCCGAAGTGATTATAAAATCCACCACCACCATAGATCTTACTATTCACCAGGATAAAAATTACATCATATGGAACATTGGCAGCAATATCGTAAACTTCTTTTGTATTTGAGGAAGTAAGGTAACGGTCCATATCGAAAGTATAAAAACTGCTGTTAATATCTGTATTAACATATATTCTTCTTCCTGGAACATCAACGCCGGATTCTTGAGAAGTGGATTCGATGGCATAAAAGTTGAACCGGTCTTTGTATTCATTATAAGGAGCCTGCGATAGAAAATAGTCACTGATCCGTTTTGCATCTTTAAGAAATTTGTCCATTTGGTCTTGGGTATACCCTTCAGCAATAAATGCGATATCAACTTTATTTTCCGGATCTCCGGAATCATAGAACTTTACAAATGGTATCTGACGGACTTTCTTACGGCTGATGAAATAGCTATTCGGGTTGATATACATCTGGAATAGTTTTTCGAATTTACCATCTTCATATCTCCTTTTTTCCACTTGAAACTGTATGCTCTGTCTTGGAAAAGGAACAATCGCAGTCTGCTCAAAAGAACGCTGAACCTTCATGGCTTCTGGAGTTCGTTTCCATTCCTGGAATAAGTTACAGAAGCCTTTTGAGAAAAGCATTGTACCGGAAACTGAATCAAAAACAGTAATCCGGTAAGTTCCGGAATTAAATGGATCGATAAGATGCTTCTTAGGACCGCTCCAATAGGGTTCCTGCTTCATTTGGTTCAGGTAAACTGACTCATGGTCATAATCCCCGGCTATATAATAATCTATCCTCAAAGTATTTGGAAAGAAGTAATCGTCAAAGTTTACCTGAATTATTTGGTTTTGATTCGATGTTGAAACTGTGTCATTTTTTATTTGAGCTCTTAGGGTTGAAAAACTTACGCAGAACAGTGTAAGCCAGAAAAAACGAACTAAGGACTTTTTTTTCATTTAATTGCTTTAATAGT
>JBEKQA010000126.1:0-9751 GCA_049520195.1 Bacteroidales bacterium | reverse complement strand
AGGATTTGCATGCACCGCAGTAGAGGCCGCAGTAAGCGATGAGATCAATGTTTTTTGTGATTTCTTTCATGATTTTGTTTTCTGATGACTTTTTAATCATTCTATCGGTCACCAAATTACTAAAAAATTAATTCCCCTCACCTCTCACTTCTCACCATTCCACTATTCAGCTATTCCGCCATTCCGCTTCACTACTTATTCCTGGAAAGGTGTAACAATTTCAATCAATTCAGGGAGATCCATGCCGATGTTTTTAAGGTGCTCAATCTTTGGAACTCCATTCTTTGTCCATCCCCTGCGTTCATAAACAGCATCCAGAAGCTTTTCGTATTGATCTTCACGGTACTTTCTGAGAACTGCCATCTTTTCTTCAGTTGTCTTCCCTGCAGGATCAAATGCTACTTTTTCAAGTAATTGTTTATCATAGCGCTCAGCGCGGGATTCGTACTCTTCCATAGTCACCGGCCCGCAGGCACGGTAGGGCTGGGCATCATTCAGTCGCAGGCCATAGCCCCTGCGGATGTTAAAGATCCGCTGGAAATTATAAACCCTTTCAGATTGCCGGATGAGTTCTGTTTTATCTATGTTCTTCCCTGTAACTGCATTAAAAACAGTGACATAATTATCTACGTGCTCAGGTACTTTAGCCGGTTCTGAAGATTTAGGATTGTCCTCAGGTTCAACATCATTCCAGGGAAGCTTACAGAACCCTGCCAACCCGAACCAGGTTCGGAACATCGGGAAATAATGAAGTGCCTCAGCTTTTTTCTCGAAGGTAGGGATCTGGTTATTAACCATATCCATAAATATCAGCCAGGCTTCATCATGTTGAGGCCCCTTATTGGTCATCGCATATCCGCCCTGCTGAGCGAGCGACTCTTTTGAGACGTATTGGGAATACTCCAGACCTTTATTTTCCATCCCTATGTCCTGCAGGTATTTCGGGTCTCCCCAGCCATTCCTGGCAAAGATGCCTTTCATCTTTCTGACTCCTTGTCCTGCAATGAGTCCGAATCCTTTACCCCTTGAAACCTGGTGCAGAAGCTCCATTGCGGCATCTGCATTTCCGAAGTTCAGCTTTAACCCGCCTGTGCGTTCTTCATTGAGTACTCCGGATTCAAAACATTCCATGACAAACCCAAGAATTGTACCCCAGCTGATTGTGCAGATACCATAGGTATCGCAATAGAAATTTGCTTCGATCGTAAATTCAGGATTAAAAATTCCGGCTACTGATCCCAAAGACGATGTGGTCTCATATTCCGGACCGTCAACGATCACCTTACTCCCTTTGTAGGGTCCGGTTCTAAGTTCATAGTTATCAACACCTTTAGCACAAGACATATTGCAGCCAATCCAGCAGCCATCGGGAACATTCTGTGTAAAATACGATTTCCAGACATCCCCTTTAATTTTTACCGCTTCCGGATGACTTCCAAACCGGAAGTTATTGACCGGCAGCAGATCGTAATCGTTCATAATAAGGGTAAGATGAGCGGTACCTTTAGCACGCATCTCGCATTGCTTATCATCAAGCTCGCGCATTTCTTTGTTAAAACGACGGCCACGTTCCTGAATAGCTTCAAGATCAACTACATTATTACGGTTTCCGCCGATGGTCTTTACCTTTGCGACCAGGGCTTTTATTTTCTTATCACGGAGTACGGTTCCGATCCCTCCCCGGCCGGCTTGCTTCAGCCTGACCAGCTTACGCTTCATATCGTAGAAGGTGAAGTTCAGCATTCCAATAAGAGAGTGCTCGGCGGCAGTACCCGCTGAGACAACGGCAACATTTATCTTATCCTTTTCATTGCCTTCTTTTGCAAACATTTCGTGAAGGATCTCTCCAAGGACATGGCTGTCAGATGGCAGGTCACCAGCTTCATAAATTTCGACAACTTCACGTTCTTCATCGAGGACTACCATGATCTCCTGATCTGATTTCCCCTGAAGTTCGATTGCATCAAACCCGCAGAATTTAAGAAAAGGGCCAAAAAAACCACCAACATTAGAGTCAACTACGATATCTGTCTGGGGACTTATTGCACAGCAAATAGCTTTTCCTGCTCCTGAATACTGGGTAATTCCGCAACAGGGCCCACCGGAAATCACGATCTCATTATCCGGATCATTCCATTTGGTGTCTGGCTGAGTAGCATCCCAAAGAAGCCGGAGATCAAAGCCTTTGCCCCCGATGAATTTATCTTTCATTTCCTGGGTGACCGGTTTTTCTTTGATCAGACGGGTTCCTACATTGACATATAATGTCCTGTTATTGTAACCTTTATCGATTGGGGCCCAGGTATACTTGTGAGACGTGATTAGTTTGTGTGTTTCTTTGAATTCTTCAAATTTCATAGACCAGATTTTTACAGGAATTTCTGATCGTAAAAGTACAAAAAATTTCTGTAACTAATAGAAAGTCAAAAAGTTCGATATGTCGTTATTCACATATCGCGTTAAAAAATCCTGTCCGTATTATTAAAAATCACATATTCAGGATCTTCCAAGATCCTCTTCAGGATATGACAACCAGGGGAAATTATACAGTCCTGTTTCTAAACGCTTAAATTTTTCTTCAGGGGTGAGTTTGGCATAGGCGTCATGGGCTTCTTGTTGTTTGCGCCGTTTCTCCTCTTCGATCATATAAATATTTTCCGTGTATCTTTCTTCTACACAGCGAGTAAGGAAGTCACGGGCGACTGTTGGGAACAATTCCAGAAGCAGTTCTTCTTTTTCATTCTGTGCTAACTTCATGTCTCCGTAATCTTCAA
Organism: Bacteroidales bacterium; assembly: GCA_049520195.1. Taxonomy (GTDB): domain Bacteria; phylum Bacteroidota; class Bacteroidia; order Bacteroidales; family FEN-979; genus FEN-979. The sequence goes on along the minus strand of JBEKQA010000126.1, from coordinate 6,977 downwards.
AAACAGTGTTTTCCTGTCTTTTATAATTCTTTGGTTCATAGGAAACCTCCTCACGAACTCCTGTAAGCTGTTCCCTGAAATCTGGATCGATCGGGATCGGAGTCTTTCCATATAGACCTTTGACAAGATTCACATACTGAATTGATTTGGTCGTGAAGAAAGGCTGGCCTTTATTTTCATCAATGACGCAGTTTACTGCCTGAACTCCGACAATCTGACTGGTTGGCGTAACAAGTGGGGGGCAACCGGATTTTATGCGGACGAGAGGGACAAGCTCAAGCACTCGGGGGAAAAGATTATCCAGCTTAAGCTGTTTAAGCTGGGCAAGCATATTCGTATACATCCCTCCGGGGATCTCTGCTTTCCTTACAGTTTCATCTGGCTTTGGAAAATGAAAATAATCCTCAATCTCACGGCAAGCTTCAAGCAACTCTGTATCCTTCTCGTGTTTCGCCATGTATATTGCCTTGGTGAATTGGCGGTTAATTTCCCTCGATAATTTATCCTTTGTAATATCAAACTCAATTGGGATTTCTTTAGAAGTGTCAAAGTCAGCCAATTCTTCACGGATGACCTTGAGTTCCCTGTTGATTTTAACTACTGCATCCCGGTCAACACCCGTATCAATCCCCATCTTGTCAGCAAAAATCTGAATAAGTTCATAAGCAGGAGCAGCAGGTCCTCCTGCGAAATTCCAGATGGAAGTATCGACGATATCTACTCCATTGACAATAGCCATCAGCACAGAAGCAAGTCCGAATCCGGGTGTGCAATGTGTGTGAAAATCAATCGGAACCCTGACCTCTTCCTTTAACTTTCTGACAAGTTGCCCGGAGATAGCAGGAGTAATGAGTCCGGCCATATCTTTGATGCTGATCATATCGGCACCCATTTTCTCGAGTTCCTTTGCTTTATCTACAAAGTAATCCAGGGTGAAAATATTATGAGGAAGAGATTTCAGTTTTATCCATGAACGGAACTTTTGTTTTGCCGAGAACTTTGGATCAACGGTAAAACTCAATGCGCAATCTGCCAATCCGCCGTTTTCCTTGACATATTTAATGGTGGATTTCATATTGTCAAGATCATTCAGGGCATCAAAAATCCTCATGATCCCTATTCCGGATTGAACGGCATTTCTGTTGAACCCTTCTATAACTTCATTTGGGTAAGGATTATAACCAAACAGATTCCGTCCTCTCGAAAGTGCAGTCAGAAGGGAAGTTTCTCCGACAGCGGCTTTGATTTTCTCTAATCTTTCCCATGGATTTTCGCTCAAATACCGCATTACTGAATCCGGAACTGCACCGCCCCAGACTTCCATTGCATAGAATTTTGCATCTTTATAATAAGGTAGTACACGATCGACCTGCTCCTGGGTCATACGTGTTGCGAAAAGAGACTGTTGCCCGTCTCTTAAAGTTAGATCTCTGATTAACAATTTTCTTCCTGACATAGTATGGTTGAGTTGATATAGAAAATTTCCGGGTAAATTAATTTCAATATAGTATTACAAAAGTAGTGGTTTTTATTCATCTGTTTTATTAATTTTGCCTGAAGTCAGCAGCATTTTATCGTTTGAAGTCATCAAGATGTTTCTGCATACTAAAAAGGGTAATTTAAATTTGATATGACTTCCGAAGAAATAAAAAAGGTACTACAACAAAAGAGAGTCGGAATCGCAGGTGCAGGCGGGCTGGGTTCAAATTGTGCAGTAGCACTTGCGAGGAGAGGCATTGGGAAGTTGATCATAGCTGATTTTGATGTTGTTAGTGAAGGCAACCTGAATCGTCAATATTATTTTTATGATCAGATCGGGAAACCAAAAACAGAGGCATTGAAAGAAAACATTCAGAGGATCAATACTTCCGTGACCGTATTTGCTCATAATATCTGTTTGAATAAAGATAATGTCCCAGTATTATTCGGTGATTGTGATGTCCTGGTAGAGGCTTTTGACCGGGCTGAACAAAAAGAAATGCTGATCGCGACTATGCTTACCCTCTTTCCTGAAAAGCCCCTGGTCGTTGGACTCGGAATGGCAGGGTGGGGGATGTTTGAGACTATTCATACCAGGAAAATTGATAATATGTATATTTGTGGGGATGAAGTCTCTGAAATTTCGTCAGATTTACCCCCAATTGCACCAAGAGTGGGGATCGTTGCTAATATGCAGGCAAATTTAGTGCTTGAGATATTGCTGAAACAGAAATAAATAACTGATTTTATGTTATTTAAATTATCTCATGAATATTAATAAAGGACAATAATGAAAATTACTCTAAATAATTCTTTTGAAACTGTTGAAGGAAATAGTATCACTATTGACAATCTGTTAAAAGTGAAGAACTTTACTTTTAAGATGCTGATTATTAAAGTGAATGGGAATTTAATTCAGAAAGAAGATTACGCTGCAACTTCAATCAAAGAAGGTGATGACGTATCGGTTTTACATCTCATTAGTGGGGGTTAATCATATATTTATCAATAACTTCTGCTACTACAAAGGTGCTTCCTCCTATAAATATAAGGTCCTTTACATTAGCACTCTTTTGTGCAGTCTCCAGGGCATCATTAACCGAAGTGTACGATTCACCATTTAAGCCCAACTTTTTTGCTTCTGTCTGCAGTTCTTTTGCATCCAGTCCTCTCGGAATATCAGCTTTGCAGAAGTAATATATTGCATCTTTAGGAAGAAGTTTTAGAATATCTCCGGTTTCTTTATCATTCACCATTCCAAAGACGAAATGCAGCTCTTTATGAGGAGTATCCTGAATTTGCTTCATAACTGCTTTTAAACCAGCCTCGTTATGACCTGTATCGCAAATGATCAAAGGGGATTTTGAAAGAATTTGCCATCTTCCTGCAAGTCCCGTATTATCAATAACATGGAGAATACCTTTCTTAATATCATCTGGGGATATCTCACAAAGGTCTGAAGGGATCATTGAACATGACGCACAAACCGTGACAATATTGTTCTTCTGATAGTTACCGGAAAGAGGCGATTCAAGATCAGAAATAAATAGCTCTCTGTTTCTGAAGATATCCATTAATAAATTAGAAGTATGTCTGTTTTCTGGTAATCTGGTTACATAAGTAAATTCGTTGTCTGCAAATAAAATTTCAGCATATTCTTTATTTGCTTTATCAATAAATACATTCCGGGTCTCATTCTGTGTTTCACCGATCACAACCGGAATATTTTGTTTGATAATACCCGCTTTTTCAATGGCGATCTTTTCAAGTGTGTCGCCTAATAGCTGCTTGTGGTCATAGCTGATATTGGTTATCACCGATAAAAGTGGTGTAATCACATTTGTTGAATCCAATCTACCTCCCAAACCAACCTCAATTACGGCAATATCTACTTTTTCTTCTCTGAAAAAGTCAAAAGCAAGCCCAACAGTCATTTCAAAGAAGGAAGGTTTTATTTTCTCAAAGACAGATTTATACTTTTCTACAAAGTGGATAACATTTTCTTCAGGTATTTTAATTCCATTAATTCTTATGCGTTCCCTGAAATCTATAAGATGCGGAGAAGTATATAATCCGACTTTCAATTTTTTCTCATGAAGGATTGACGCAAGCATATGTGATGTTGATCCTTTCCCGTTTGTACCGCCAATATGAATAGAACGGAATGTATTTTGAGGATCTCCAAGTAGTTTGCAAATTGCCCAAGTATTATCAAGGTCTTTCCTGTATGCAGCAGCTCCAACCCGATGATACATAGGCAATTGTGCGTTCAGATAGTCGAGTGTTTCTTTGTATGTCATCTGGGTACATTTCTTAGAATATCCTATAAATAGCGCCTCCTGTATTATCATGATTGGCGCCAGTACAGGATTTCAGGCAGTTTATTTCTTCTCTCCAGCGAAGTACTCCAAGGAAAGCGAAGATCAAAGCCTCTTTGAAGTTAATTATAAGAGGATCAGGTAATTTAATGGTTATACTAGCTTGTTCAGAGATCCTTTCGATTAAAAAAGAGTTAAATGCTCCACCTCCGGTGATCAGAATAGCGGATCTGGTTTTGGGCTCTATTGCATTTGTTATTTGTGTGGCGACATGTTCTGTAAAGGTTCGTGACTTATCTTCGACAGGAATATCAAAGTTTTCTAATATGGGATGAACTTCATGAATTACCCATTCTTTACCCAGAGATTTTGGGGGAGTCTGCTGATAAAATGGCAGGCTATTCAATGCGTCGAGCAAAGGGCGATTAAGCTTTCCATTTCTTGCTAAATTCCCATCATCATCAAATGGCTTCTTAACCAGGGAAGCAAGAAAATTAAGCACAATATTTACAGGACAAATATCATAAGCGATACGTTTCCCGGATTTTACGAAGGAAACATTTGCAAACCCACCGAGATTAATGCAATAATCATAATCGCTAAACAAAAGCTGATCTCCAACAGGCACCAGGGGAGCTCCCTGGCCTCCCATGGCAACATCGGTCGATCGGAAGTCACAAACCACAGGTATCCCTGTTTCGGCAGCAATGGCTGACCCTTTCCCGATCTGAGATGTAATTCCATTTTCTGGTTGATGAAAGATGGTATGACCATGAGAAGCAATAAAGTCAGACTTTAAATTATTCTTCAAGTGGAATTCTTTGGTGAGTTTTCCAAGATAATGTCCGTACTCTGCATCAGTCTTCACAAAATCAAGAGCACTTTTATTCTCAAGATTTGACAAACGGGAACGCCACTCATCCGGGTAGGGGAAGGTGTCAGCTCTTTCGATTGAGTAATGCCACTTCTGTTGCTTCAATGTAAAGATACAGAAAGCAATATCAACTCCATCAAGGGAAGTTCCAGACATTAACCCAGTTACCTTGTAAGTATCTTGATTGTTTTGTGATAAATTCATGATCCCATTAATGATATCCTGAAATTCTATAATAGACCGACAAGCTTCTCAAGTTTTATACCTCTTGATCCCTTTATTAGTATGGTCCTGTTGGTAAGCCGATGATGCTCAAGCCAGATGTTTGCAAGTTCACTGTCCTGGAAACAGAGCCAATCTCTTTTGCTATTGAGTCGCGTAAATACTGGCCCGACCAGGTAGACTTCATTAAACTCAAGCTTCTCAATTAGTTCAAGGATTGCCTGATGTTCTTTGTCAGACTCATCTCCCAATTCAAGCATATCTCCCAGTATCAAAACTTTCCGGTCATACGCAGAGTCGGAAAAATTCTGTAATGCAAGGACCATACTGCTTGGATTAGCATTATACATATCGAGGATGAGAAGATTTTGATTTGTTTTAAGAACCTGTGAACGGTTATTCTGAGGTTGGTAGGATTCGATGGCTTCTTTGATTTTTATTGGCTCAATCTTAAAATAATAACCGATACTTGCAGCTGCGATTATGTTTTCTGCGTTATAGCTTCCAAAGAGTTTGGTCGATAAGGGAATCACTTCTTCACCAAGCTTTATTTTTATCTTAAGAAATGGGTCTTCCTTACAGAGTTCATATTCGTATATAATCGATTCTTCATTGTTATAGGGTACGACATTCATCCCTTGTACATGTTTCCCCAGCAAGGAATTGGAACTATTAACAAATGCAATTCCTTTGCGGCTTCTGAGAAATTGGTAAAGTTCGGTTTTCGCTTTGATCACACCATCAAATCCCCCAAATCCATCAAGATGCGCTTTCCCTAAATTTGTGATTATTCCATGTGTGGGTTCAGCGATCCGGCAAAGAGCATCGATTTCACCGGGATGGTTAGCCCCCATCTCAATTATGGCGATTTCAGTTTCTGACTTGACTCTTAAAAGTGTCAGAGGCACGCCGATGTGGTTATTAAGATTTCCTTGTGTAGCAAGCGTTTTGTAATTTTTTGAGAGTACTGAATAAAGAAGCTCTTTTGTAGTAGTTTTCCCATTGGTCCCGGTTATAGCAATAACAGGAATATTAAAATGCTTTCGGTGTAGATTTGCAAGTCTTTGTAATAATGAAAGAGAATTCTCAACAAGAATAGTTTTGTCCCTGACCTTGCATTTCGGGTTATCAATGATTGCAAATGAAGCTCCATTTTCTAATGCTTTGCTTGCAAATTCATTACCGTCAAAACAATCTCCTTTCAACCCCAAAAAAAGACATCCTTCTGCAATGTGCCTGCTATCAATTGATATATCAGGATGCTGCAGGAAAAGTTCGTAAATATTTTCTTCTGTCATCGGGACTCAGGTATCAACTTTTTTACAAAGTAAATAAAAAACCCCGTTTCCATTCCGAAACGGGGTTCAATAAATTCTGTGTTTCTTTTATTTACCGGCAATAGTACCCCCCACGCGGGTCATAGCGCAGCGGAATCCTATACAATCAGAGGCGTCATTTTCATCAAGAAACCTGCGTGTACTTGGACTCAGGAAGTAAGCATCGTCTTTCCAGTTTCCTCCTTTATATACTCTCGTGTGGTCAGTAATGAGTGAGGTCTTACCAAACTCATACATAAGATTGGTGGTAGAAGTGTCTTTCGGAGGATTTTTCCAGTCAACACCTATGTTTGATGCATAGTCACCATCAAGATAATTTATATTATCAGCCGCACGGTAATTTTTCCGGTTAAGGGCTTCTGCAGTTGTAACATCACGATATTTCAAATGCCCCAGACTATCTTTCTGGGAGATAAATCCTTCAGCATCACGAACTTCAGTTTTAAAAACATTTCCGCGGAAAGGACGTAAATCGGTATTTTCAACAGAATTCATAGGTCTGTAAACATCCAGAACCCATTCACTGACATTACCAGCCATGTTATAAAGTCCGTAATCATTCGGAAAATAAGAAGCTGCAGGTGCTGGTATATCGGCACCATCGTTCAGGTTGCCGGCAACACCCATATAGTCTCCTTTAGCTCTGCGGAAGTTGTCCATAAATCCTCCGTAATATCTGGATTCACTGGTACGGACATAATTTCCGTTCCATGGATAATTTTTACGTTCAACAACTCTTTCGTGAAT
>JBEKQA010000125.1:0-16794 GCA_049520195.1 Bacteroidales bacterium | reverse complement strand
AAAAGCGATAAGATCGGGAAAAAATGAGGAGAAAATGGGGGTGGTCAATTTGCACCGGAAAGAAGGTGGTCACTTTCAACCGGATTTAGGTGGTCAATATCACCGGATTTTGCAATTACATATTTTAAGTAAAGAAAGAAGGGACTTACTTCTTGAACTTGCGATTTGGAGAGATAAAAAATGGGCTATTGGTAGAACAATAAAAGTTAAGTTTCTTGAAGGAACGCAATTTCTGAAAGATAAAGTTAGGGAAAAAGCACTTGTCTGGACAAGGTTTGCATACTTAGACTTTGATTTTGGTGACCATGATGATGCTGAAATTAGAATTTCATTTCAACAAGGCAATGGATCATGGTCATATATTGGAACAGATTGCCTTAATATTACTGATCAAGAAGAACCAACAATGAATTATGGCTGGTTTAATGCCCATACGTCGGATCTCGAATTTAACAGAACCGTTCTTCATGAGTTTGGCCATGCTATAGGTTGTATTCATGAACATCAAAGTCCTGTTGCAAATATACCCTGGGATAGGCCAGCTGTTTATAGATATTACGCAGCATCACAGGGTTGGACACAAGAAGAAGTTGATAATAATATATTTGCTGTTTATGATAATGCAACCATTACTAACTCAGCTTTCGATGATCATTCAATTATGTTGTATCCAATTGATGGTGCTTTAACTGCAAATAGATACAGTGTGGGAATGAATAACATTTTATCAAGGAATGATATTGATTTTGTTAGTCGATGGTATCCTGGTAGATAATCCCAACCGGGTTATTTTATCAACACATAACATTTTAAATTACATTAGAATTTAAAGAAAGTCGCAATAACCTTTGAATTATTAATGTCCTTTAACTACTGCAATTGCAGCGATACATTCGCTGCATGGATCATGAAATCAACATTTGGTTCTTATAGTGTTCGCGCTGATGGTCATTACCATCCCCTGCCGATTTTTATTGACCTCCCTACTTCTTTCAATATCAAGGGAGTGAGGTGGTAAGGTTGCTCTGGCGAAGCCTGGTCAAGTGGAGCGATTTTTCCACCAATATTAAATATGCCCAAAATGTTATTAATCCTCCCAGAATTCAGTTCCATACTTATCAATGAAACCACATTTACCATTATAGGCCACCCATGATAATCCATTTGAAAAAGGTTCAACCCAATCATAGATAAAAGGAATAATTTCTTTTCCTGTTTTATCAATAAAACCCCAGTTATGATTAGGAGATTGAGCGCCAACTAACCCCTCTGAAAATTTAGAACCATGATAAAAATAGGTATTGTAGTAAAAATAAGCTTGATCAGAATGGCTATTAATGTCATAAATAGATGGAATAATTTCTTTTCCTGTTTTATCAATGAAACCAAAGTTCCAGCTCAGATGATCATTACTGTACTTGGAAACCAGTGCTAACCCCTCATTAAAACTATAAGCCCGAGCATAGATAAAAGGAATAATCCCTTTCCCGGATTTGTCAATAAAGCCGTATAAACCAAGATAATTTGTGCAAGCTAACTCTTCAGAAAAAGAATGCACCTCATCATAGATACATGGAATAATTATTTTCCCTGTTTTATTAATGAACCCGAATTTAAGTACTGAGCATTTCTCAAAATGATCTCCTCTATCTTCTTTCCATTCATAATCATAATATGCTGGAGCTAATCCTTCAGAAAAATCAATATTTTCGTAAATATCATCATCACTTCCATTCCAAAAAGTATGAATTTCTTTTCCGTTTTTATCAATGAACCCCCATTTCCAAACATCAATCTCCCAGAAATCCGAATATCCAGTTTTTGATACAAAAGCAACCCCATCCTTAAAAGGGTAAGCATGATTAAAGATAAAAGGAATAATTTTTTTTCCTGTTTTATCAATGTAACCCCACTTATTATTCAGGTTTACAGCTGCTAGCCCTTCAGAAAAATTATCAGCAGCATCTGCATCATCATAAATAAATGGTATAATTTCTTTTCCTTTTCTATCTATGAATCCCCACTTATCACTGACGCAAACAGATGCTAACCCTTCAGAAAAATCACGAGCACGATCATAAATACATGGAATAACTTCTTTCCATGTTTTGTCAATAAACCCCCATTTACCATTATGTTTTACAACAGCTAACTCTTCAGAAAAAGAATGCACCTCATCATAGATACATGGAATAACTTCTTTTCCGGTGTTATTAATAAGACCCCATTTATCATTATTCTTCACATCAGCAAATCCTATTGAAAAAAGATGAACATCCTCAAAAATACAAGGAATTATTATTTTTTTATTTCTATCGCAGAACCCCCACTTATTGCCTTTCCTATATGGAATTAGAAATGGTTCTTCAGCAACTGCCAGAAGCTTATTAGTGATTTCAATCGATTTACTGACCCTTGTAAGGGACGTTGGTTCACGTTTTACTATTGAATTATGTTTTTTCTCTGCCGGCATAATCTTAGCTGTTAAGGATGGCAGCTTCTTCCTCTACCAATTGATTGTTCAAATTTTCTTTTAAATTTTTAAAGTATTCATCCCAGTCATCAATGCTGGAGACGGTCTTATATGTTTCAGATTTTCTGAGTTCATCGAGTTCTTGTTCCATATGATCCCGTTTTATCCTAAGCTGTTGAACCAGTATCAATAATTTTTCTTTTTCATTAGTGATATCCGTATTACTCAAGAACACACCTTTTTCAAGATTCGTCAGAATATCTTTTACTTTTTCCAGATCATTCCTTTTATATGCTTCAGACAGTTCCTTAAATATTCTTTCAGCTTCTGTCTTCTGGTCTTCAGCTACTTTATCTGGATGGCATAGCATTGATGCTTTACGATATAGTACCTTTAATTCCTTTTTATCATCATCAGATAATTCAGCTATCTTTTCATCTTTTAAAGTGGAATAATTTTGGTTGAAATCATCGTAATCCTTTTCTGCTTCTTCATGTTCTTTCTTCTTGGTGGTATCTTTTTTTGCTTCATTTTTCAGCTTTTCCTTTCTTATTCGTAGGATTTTTACAATAATATCGCCAAGTTCCTGATTATGCCTGATCTCAAATGAATGAAGCAGTTTTTCGATTTCTGTTTTTTCATCATCCAATGCATTTATCTGCAATTCCAGACTCCGAGATTCAAGTTTTAATGCAGCAATTTCGCTATCAATGTATATTGTAAGCTGTCTGAACCTTGTTGTAAATTCATTGATCAAACGTACTGCTTCACCATAATTTTTTCTTTCTGTCTTTTTGATAATACTAGTCAGGTTATCAGTATTGGTGTCCGAAACAGCAGTCTTTATGCTATTCTTTAGTTTATCTAGTTGGTACTTAATGTCTTCGAAATCTTCTAGTAATATTACATTTTTTAAAGTTTCAAGCCTGACACAAATTTTTCCATAATTAAGGATCATTGATTCAACATCCTTACCAAAATATTTTTCAATGATTTGTTGAAATTCAGTGATGAAATCCATTGCCATCAATGGATTATCCTTTATGATTGTGATACTCTCGTAGTTGTTTTTAGCTTTTTTTGTCCAGTTGTATGAACCACTGATAATTGTTGATTGGTCTATGACACAGAACTTATTATGCATAATATTATCACGGCTATCATTGCCGCCAATCATCCATACCTTTGATCCTTTCTCTTGGAGGAGTTTATATTTAATCCCTGAAGTCTGGTTGATCTGATCATTAATCAGCAATAATTCTATCTTTATACCTTTATCTGCCAGGTGACAAAGTGTTTCAAACAATTTTTCATCAGTAAACCAAGCCACAGCTATAATGATAGAGCTTCTTGCAGAATCCAACTCCATAATAATTTGTTCCTGAATATTATCGAAGTAAGCTTGAGTTTTCATGTGCTTATGAGATTATTGAAGAACATGATCATCAGAATCCGATCAGAGAGAAATTAGTATAGTTTGGTCTATACTGTATCGAAAACATCCAATTCGTCCAGGTATTAGTAAAGTTTATCTTATATATATTACAGATGGTTATAACCTTTTTCTGGTGTTAATTGTTCTTCTTGGAATTTGATTCCTGAGTTTGGTTCTGTCAGCTTTTTCCGCATTGCAGGCTGTATATATTATTATGGCATAGTACTAAATTGGTTTCTTTTGAATCTGAAATTTAAATGGGATTTTTTCTACTTGATTCATTAAAATTCCTTTCTCTAAACAAATATTTTTTATCTCCATTCCATCGGCCTCAGAAGTACATAAGCCAATTATAACTTCAGCTATACAATCATCATTAAAATACAATTTTCTCTCTTCATCAGTAGGAGTTTGATTATGAAAGGACTTAAAAAACCTGTACTCTTCTTCATATTGCCAATCAAAAGATTTTAATTGTGTTGCAATTACAACTTTTTTGTCATCATCTTTCTCCATCGGATCAATAGATGGAAAAGAATTTTCTGGCTCATAATTTACTAACCCGCCTCTTTGGAGATCGCCTAACTTATATAATTTTTCCTCATAAAAACCGATACAATATCCTCGATGTTTATCGGCATAATGTGACCACATCAGAATGCTATCCCATCGTTTGCTCAATGAAAGAACACCATAATAATTTTCAAGAAAGCTAAACCATCCACCTTCGAAATGTTTTTGAAATCCTTGAATGTCTTTCTTTAACCAATTTATTAATTTTTCTTTTTCAAACTGGATATTTCTCCCCTCTAAGTTCAACAAATCATTATGCTTTTTAATTGATTTATCGACAAATTCACATATTTTTTCATCAGTATCAAGTGTTAAAAAATTTTCAGGTATTTTACAGTCAAAGGGATCATTAAACTCCCTAGAGGAGGGCAGAAATAACTCGTTTTTAATTAATACATTTTTATGCTTATCGTCAGACCAATTCCGATATTTATAAACAATTTCTGGTACTTCATTTGGCTTATCCATAGATTTAGCATTTTCCTAAACTCTCTTGCATTCGTAACTCCTTTGTTTATTGATAATAGAAAAATGAAACAAGATTAAAATAATTTGCATGTTACTATTTACTACTTTTTACTGTCGGTAAATATTTGATTCTTATTAGCTCCACAATCAGTAAAATTAAACCAAAATTAAATATCCTATACAATTGCGCTCAAAATATTCCTGAGTACTTTTTCTTGATAGGGCCAACCAATGAATTCTTGAGGGTTACGAGTAAAAAAAACCGGTTTCCCGGGGCAAAAATCTATATTGTGCCTTCATCTGCGAATGAATAAAATCTGTCATCACCGATAATAATATGATCCAGGACAGCAATATCAAGCATAATGCCACAATCCTTGATCTTTTTAGTGATTTTCTGATCAGCTTCACTTGGTTGGATATTCCCTGAAGGATGGTTATGTCCCAGGATAAGACTGGAAGCATGATGATCAAGGACAATCTTGTAAATCTTCTTGGGATCAACCACAGTTCCGGAAACCCCTCCTTCAGATATCCTGACTTTTTTAAGAATACCGTTTGCTTTGCTCAATAGTAATATCCAGAATTCCTCATAAGGAAGATCACCAATAAAAGAATGAAATATTTCAAAGGCATCCCTACTGTTACTTACTTTTTGTTGACTCATAATTTCTGCCTCATTCCTCCTTCTTGCCAAAGCAAAGATTGCCAACAGTTTGGTTGCTCTTTTTCTGCCAATACCAGTAAACTTCTGAAGGTCTGAATAACCAGAACGCCAAAAATTGTTGAGATTATTATCATATGAACTGAGCATTTGTTTTGCAATTTCAATGGAGCTGTTGTCTTTTATACCTGTTCCGATAATAATTGCCAATAATTCTGCATCTGAAAGACTGAATGTGCCTTTAAGAAGCATCTTCTGATCAGGAAGATCATCCTCAGCCCACTTGCGCATGGGTATTTTGTTTGTATAGGTTTGCATATTGATGGATTTTATGAGACAATGAAGTTGCTAACCTTTGTTCATTTGAGCAAAGGCTAAAAAAAGGGGATCCTGGACCCCCATATCTGTTTTGTGATTTATTGTATACTGTTGAAAAACGCTCACATTGACCAACCATAGCTGGACACTGATTACCACTGTATATTTATTGTTAGCAGGTTAAGGTGGTCAACAAAAATCGGCACAAGGTGGTCAAAGGTTCCGGTTTTTTCCTATGGGTGAAGGGATACACACACGCATTCGCACATACATTAAGGAAAATATATTTCTAAATAATCATTATTTTGTATAACTTTACTCCTAATTTTGTGAATAATTTATCATAATCACAATCGCACCCGCATTTATACCTCCTCGTCTTGCCGCGGACGATAGAGATTAAATGAAGTTTCTGTAAACTTGTTTAACAACGATTTACGGTAACATACTTTCTTTATTCAAAAAGCAATTCCTATGAAATGGTTTACAATTTTTACGATAAGTGTTATTCTGCTTTCAAATTTACAGGCACAAACCACCAATCATCAGACTTCAGTCAACCGGATCTCTGAACTCAGTCACCTTGCCAATGGTAAGTACGCTTTTTGCAGGCGTATGACTACAGGGTTTGACGGAAAATGGATTACCGGGAACGATTACAATAAGGCAAACAGCTCAGGGCAATTAAATACGGGGCGTAAAAGTGATGTTCCGATACAGACTTATCATATTGTTTTTCATTTTGACAAGTCTGTATATATGGTAATTTGCACTAACGCTGATACGGTGTTTGATTATGGTTGGAATTTAATCTGGATTAACGATACTACTCTTGAGGGAGATATGACAGTTGGGTATTATTATTTCTTTTCTTTTATGGAGTCTTACTATCCTACCAAGTTATATTCTATTATGGTAAAGAATTTTCATGTATATAAGGATATGGATACGACTATCCTCTCTTCATCAGCCAATCATAACGTCAACCTTATCGCATATGATGAAAACGGCAACCTCCTTGTAAATAAGTATCGTAGTGGCGATGGCTGGAATCTGGATATTGAATTCCCTAATGGGATTAAAACCGCTTACGCTTCCATGGGTGCTTGTGGTCCACTAACTGTTCTAAGTGCAAACCTTATGTCGGATTTCCCTCCCGAAGTCAAAATTGGATGGGGTAGAACAGATGTATCAATAACTCTTCCCTATAAGGACTATGTAAACTCATATCCAATTCTGCCAGGGATCAGTGCTGATACTACAATGACCATCTTTGCATCCGACTACCACTATTTTCCTTTTTATTTTTATCCTTCCCCTGAAGGTACTGAGTCTTATTTTGGATTCGGAGATGGAACCTGTCAGAATGATTCACTAATGGGATATGCTGATTCCTTTGTAGCGGCCTTTGTTTCGACCGACTATCCTGCCAGACCAACAGATACCGTTAAAGTCTTTTCCACAGAGTTTACCGTCGATACCAATAAGGTGTTTCATGCCTCGGGTATTCTTCATGTGGAAAATTTTGAAAAATTCTATTATATCACCGGGCCAGTCATGTACCTGACAAGTAATGAAGACCTGGATATGACTTGCGGGAAAAATTATCCGCCCGTCACAGGAGATTACCTTCTTTCAAATGGAAACTCTGTTGTTATGGGTACTTCTGCACCATTCAATATGACAGAAAGCTTTTCTTTTTCAAACAGTAACCTTATTCAGCTACTTCCTCTATTCAATGGACAAGCCAATGAACAAAGGATTGTTGACTATTCTTTAGGGACATGGGACCTCTGGAAAGGGGATCAGCATATCTATCATGATTCGCTCCGGGAAACCTATATTTCATATGGAACCATGGACAATGGTAAATATATGGTAATGTTGAATGATAGCAATTACACATTATTCGGGCAACAAGGATACCTGCAATCAAAGCTGATGTTCGATCTTGGGAACAGCGATCCCAATCCTCCAACCCTTATCGCATTCAAGATTCTGCAGGGAGACAGCATACATACCGAAATTACTGATGGATTTACTGCTTCTATAAAGTTAACAGCTGGCGATTTTGATCATACTCCACCGCTATATTATCCTGTTTACCATTCCCTGGCTGATATTCATCTTTATTACAAAGAATTTCATGACACATTATGGTATGACTTGCCGGTAAATGCCCAACCTGACTTCTTTAATCCAATGAGTGGAATGCCCTATCTTGCCAGCCTTCAGCCGATAATGAATCAGTTTCCTGATTCGGCGCTGATTGATGTCAGGATCACCCTGATTGATTCCGCAGGAAATTCGATGACACAAACCATACATCCGGCATTTCATTTCAAGAATGCACTTGTGGGATCCGGAACAAAGAGTATTACGAATTCCTGTTTATTATTTCCCAATCCTGCTTCAGAAACGCTCCATATTGGTGTAGCAGACAACCAGATTACAGCTTCAGTTTACACTTCAAACGGGCTATTGTTAATGGAAGAAACTGGTTCGAGAGATATTGACATTTCCGGGTTGAAACAAGGCTTTTATTTGGTGAAGATACAGGATAATATTACCGGAAACTATTCTTTTGGTAAATTTATTAAATAACCGAGTCTTCAAAAAAGCTGAAATCTGGTACTGTCCTCAAACGAGACATAGATAAACAAGCACTCATTAACCGAAGTGGATTTTAAACCATACTTGACAAATCAGTTAGATTGACCACTCAAGGCCGAAGGAAATTGACTATCTTAAATAAATTATTATCAGACTAATACAGTGGTCACGTTTATCCGGCAAAAGGTGGTCAGAGGTTCCGGTTTTTCCACTCAATTGTTAATCAATATGATATAGATGAACTTTTCAAGACAGATGATACTTTTGTAATAATACAAGCTCCACCTTATTTAAAAATATAACCAATCCGGGCATTTATAGTAAAGGTCCTGTCAATCAATTTATAAAAGATATCATCAGAAGTAATATTAACTGATTTGTCAGATTTGCTACAACAATCCGGAGGGAGTTCATAATGATAATAAACTAATCTGTCTAAATTGAAATAATAATCGAAAACGATGCTCAACAGGAATTTCTTCACCTTAAAGTCGATCCCTGCACCTATAATGACACCATAGATAAGCTTATTCAATTTTTTAACTGCATCAAATTGACTTACAAGATCAACATTTTCGGTATAACCGGTCAAATAATCAAGTCGTGGGCCTAAAAAGGCGTAGGGGTAAATGTACCCTTTAAAAGGGATCCTGAGGTTAGCCGTGGAATTGACCGTAAGAAAGTTTAACTTGGTTGTACACCACATCCTAGCTATGCCATATCCTTCAGCGTCGGTAGCCATGACAGAATCTTTGCCACCTTTCTGAATGAAACCCAGTTCAGAACTAAGATTAAAATATTTGAGTTTCAGGTAATCAACTCCAGCCATGACATTGAACCCGGTAAAAGATTTATTATCTATTGTGCTTAATATTGTGTATGTGCTAGTATATTTAAGCAATGAAAATGAAGGGCCGATGGCAAGATGAAGATCTTGGGCACTGATGCATACAGGAAACAATAAGAAAAGGAGGTAAAAGAACTTTTTCATATGTAAGGGTATTTCTTTTAATAATACACTATTGCTGTACAAATACCCCTATTATCATATCCTTTTTTTCCAGTTTCACTGTGAAGAAAGTTTGGGGACCCATATTACATAAGACTAAAATCATCATCTAACACCGGCCTTTTAGCTTCATAGATTAGGATCAATGTCGGAAAGGGATTTATCACCATATCCAGTTCCACCAAGGTCTTCTTCCTGCATGCATACTTCCTCTGCCTCATCCCACATTCATAAAGGTCACAGTTACAGAAATAAAAAGAGGAGCTGTACAGAATTATAGGAAGCCACAGATATAATAACCCTTATCCTTGATAATGAAAATATCTTTCAGGTCAAGGGACATTTTTACGGCGTTCACAAAATAGGGCTTCCCCTCCTTGATATCAGGAGGAATATCCATTAATGCTACCACCCTGAAAGGGCAATTCAACCTGTGCAATGTTCCTATGGAATCCATGACCAGGATGCTGCTGGAGCTGACAATCCTGAAAAGCTCAACAATGTATATGCGTGCTTTTTTTTCAGACATAGGGATTACGTTATTAGTTGATGAACCAGTGACTACCATTTCCTTCTATAGCATGGTGAATCCCTTGGATGAATTGCTGGCATTCCACATTGCGGTCAAGGAAATTGTCTATATAGCTCATTTTGTTGGCTCCTGTGAAAAGATTGAAGAGTTTCCACAAGTTGATGTTACCGGATTCATCCCTACTGAAGCTATCATCATTGTAATAATCCTTCACAACGAGGTTCACCTGGCTATCTAAAAGAGGGAAAGACGGGAGTTCTCGCCTATCCTTAATAGGCATGTTCTGATAGAGCCTTGCTCTTCCAATGATCTGTGCAAACTGTGATTCGGTGATGTGGGCATCAGGCAGGCGATTGTATTTCTCCAGCTCCTTGAAAACATTGAAATCTCCCAGGAGGTCGTAAATGGCCTTGGCAAGCTCAGCAATACTCCTTGCTTTCACGTCAGCTTTGAATCCATCTGTGGAGATGCAAAGGTTAGTGCATACTCGATTCTGAAATCCGATGAAAAGCTTGAACCGTTCTTCGCTCTTTTTGGAATAAAGGTTTTCAAGGTTATATGCTCTCACGCCTCCTATTGTCAGATTCAAGAGATTTCCGGCCACAGAATCAGTAATGGAAGGAATCTCCATGGCAAAGGCCATCCGTTCATAATAAAGCGTCTTTTCATGCTCTAATAGATCCTTGGCAGGTTTCCCAACTGCAGAAGGAATTCTCCCCTTGACAGGATGAGAAACACGTACAGCAGGCTTTAAAATGACCTCTCCTTTGAATACACGGTCTGCCACAAAGGAAACAGTCTCTATGAATTCCTGGTGGCTAATGGTAGATTCATTATCCTTGGCGAAAACAGGGATTGTGTGTTGTTCTTTTAGTTCCTCAAGAGATATGACATTGGTGTTAGCAGTCATGAAATGAGCGCTGGAGGTTTCCTGTATTGAAGGCACCTCTTCAACAGCGGCTTGTTGGTTATTGTTTACTCTGATCAGTTCCATTTCCAGTGGTTTTAGCATTGTTAATGATGATTTCCTTCTGTAATTGTTCCTTGCGCACAGCAGCAAGGGGTTGTATCTGAGCTTGGTATTCGGGATTTTCCTTGTACAGCTGCCTGAGCTGTTCTACTGAGGTGGCTGAATTCACCTGCAGAATAACCTCTTCCAAGGATGTTCCCTTTTTGCACCATTGAAGAATCCTGCCGCCGTACTCCCGGGTAATTATAGCCTCGGGTTTATCCATGAACAATCCAGTTCTATCCTTACTTGCTGAAGCATTGTGTTTCAGATCCAAGTCAAAGACTATTGTAAATTCATAGTCCATACCATCTCGAGTAATACCTTTCATTCCCACCTTTTCAGGCACCATCTTTCCGTTTTTTTCAGAAAGTACATAATCAGTCTTGGTTCTTATGGAACAAATGATATGACAGGGTGATTCAAGGATTTTCTGCACAAAGGCATTGTGCCTCGGTGTAATCTTAGACCAGTTGGTAAATGAATTGCCTGGCATGTTTCCATGTATATCAAGAATTCCTCCACTGCCTTCCCATTCATGAGTGATGCTGTCGATAATGATAACCTCCATCCCTTCCTGCTCACAGATTTCAATAGCAGAAATATATCTTTCAGGAGAGAAGGGTTTGGAGAGCTGCAGGACATTAAACTCACCTAAATGAGCGTAAAGGTCTGCAGAATGATTTTCAGTGTCTATAACAGCTATTTTAGGCCATGCTGTCATGCCTGAAGCAAGAAGTAATGCAGAATACGTTTTACCGCCTCCACTGGGCGACTGTAAAGCAAGCTTGATCTTGGCTTGCTTTCTTTGTGCTTTATTAAGTTCCATTTCTTTCTTTTTTGAATTGTTCATACTACATGTATAAAAAGGAGAGGCTGCCGATGGTGGCAACCTCCCTTTCAAACAAGGTTAAACGATGTGTTTAAAAAGGATTGGATCCTTTCTTTTTACCATTGTAACCTCAGGCTCCCCTTCAAAGACAGCCTCTTCGATGGTTGCTCCCTCTGGAACATAAGCCCAGCGGTAATCCAGATGAAGGATCTCACCAGTATCTTTGATGGTGAAATCGTACGGTTCACAGGATTTTCGCTGAACACTACCAGGAATCTTCTCCCCGATCATTCCCTTTGCTGTTTCAACATCAAACGTGCTAGGAACACTGCACCTCTTCACCGTTGCATAGAAATTGTTTGTTTGTTTGGATTGCACCAAACACAACCCACCCTGAAGTATCAGAGCGACGAACTCACGGTCATCCTTTGTTTTGCGGATGGCATACTCTACTACTGTTACCATAATTAATAGTTTTAAAATGTTAATGAATGAATTTTGACCACGGGGGTTATCCCGATGGCTCAAGTGAAGGGTGGGGTAGTTTTATGGAGGTACCCTATACTCTCATACACATGGAGAATTTTACCTAAGAAATGATTTAGGTCGGAATTGATAGATTGGAAAGTTGCTACAGATATCTAAGACGAATGAGTAGGATCACTCCCACTATTGGAAAAAACAGTTAAATTGACCACCCCTCTGCCGGGTTCAATCATTAACTGAATTTGATTATTTTTACTATACTCCCTTTGCTCTGACGAATGATCTCTTTTAAATAATACAATTGTACCACTTCCTTATCATCATCCAAGAATCATAGAGGGGATAGTGATGAATCCCAACCTTTCATCCTGCTTTTAATCTAACTATAGTACTTGGTTTAAATATAATCTCCCAAAAACTTGCATAACATCCAAGTTTTTCTTATTATTGGTGAAGATTTACGGAATTGAGGAATCTTACTTGCCATTGTTTGACGTTCGATTTTCAGAAACATGTATCATATGAAAAAACTTATCTGCATTTTAGTGATCTTATTTCCGGTTGTTGTCTTTGCCCAGCAGCCTTGGCAAAAATATTTACCACTGGATTATACTTGGCAGAATGTTGGAAATGCTGATTTCTCAATAGGATTGGCTCCTTATACAAGTCTTTCCTTCAGCCCATCTGGTCAGCCATATGTCGCTTATTCGGATTATGGATGTTCCTATCGGGCAACAGTAATGATGTTTAACGGAACTAATTGGGTGACTATCGGAGATATGGGTTTCTCAGCAGCAGAAGCTGATTATGTAAGTCTTGCCTTCAGTCCATCTGGGCAGCCTTATGTGGCTTATTTGGATTATGGGAATGCACAAAAGGCAACTGTAATGAAATTTGATGGGAGCAATTGGGTGGATGTTGGAAAAGCGGGTTTCTCAGCAGGAGGGGCTTGGCGTACAAGCCTTGCTTTCAGTTCATCTGGTCAGCCATATGTGGCTTATTTGGATGATGCGAATTCTGATAAAGCCACTGTAATGAAATTTGACGGGACAAACTGGATTAATGTTGGAAATGCTGGTTTCTCAACAAGTATAGCGAACTATACAAGCCTTGCCTTCAGCCCATCGGACTCTATGCCTTATGTAGCATATTCGGATTGGGCAAATTCACAAAAAGCAACAGTAATGATGTTTAACGGAACCAACTGGGTGAACGTTGGAAATTCAGGTTTCTCAGCAGGAGAGACTGCTTATACAAGCTTTGCCTTTAGCCCGTCTGGTCAACCCTATGTGGCTTATCAGGATTCTTTGAATTCCTATAAAGCCACTGTAATGACATTTAACGGAACCAATTGGGTGAACGTGGGAACGGCGGGTTTCTCGGCAGGCTATGTTAATAATACAAGTCTTGCCTTCAGTCCATCGGACAGTGAACCTTATGTGGCGTATGAAGATTATGGGAATTCGGGGAAAGCAACAGTAATGAAATTTGACGAAAGCAATTGGGTGGATGTTGGAAATGCGGGTTTCTCAGCAGGCGGGGCTAGTTATACGAGCCTCGCCTTCAGTCCATCGGACAGTGAACCCTATGTGGCTTATGGAGATGGTGCATATAATTGGAAAGCAACGGTTATGTATTATACTGCTCCCGTTGGAATAAGGAAACTACAATCTTCGCAGATATCGCTGTATCCTAATCCTGCCAACGATAATATAATCATTATGACTTTGGCAACACCAATCCAAAGCCAATTATCAATAATGAACATGAATGATCAGGAAGTAATGACCCGTCAAATCACCGAGCCCAAGACACAAGTGGACATATCAAGCCTACCCAGTGGGGTTTATTTTGTGCGGATGACCAATGATAAGACAGTGGAAGTGGGGAAGTTCATTAAGCAATAACATCCCGCGACTCATTACTTTAAATGAGGGGTTATAAGATCTGACTGTTTCTGCCTTACCTCCTCCTCCTAGACGAACTATTTTCTTCGAACAAGAAGAATGTGAGATTCAGGGTATTGAGTTAAGGAAATGGTGAAACGGCAGGATTGCCTTCGACGATCCTGGTCAGCGGGGGGAAAATTAAAATAAATAGTGGAATGGCGACATGGCAGGATTATTTCTGCCTCACTCCTGTCATCCTTAGGAACGATCTGCTGTGGATGATTCAAATGTATCACTTTCCGATCTTCGTTTAAAGATCGCATGAGGGGGGGGAATAGTGATGAATCCCTGAACTTACATCATGCTTTTGATCTAACCAAGGTGGTTGGTTTAAAATATGATTGCCCAAAAACTTGCATAACATCCATTTTTTTCTTATTTTTGAGGCAGTTTCAGAGGATGTAAAGACTTTTCGTCCAATTAGTGGATGATTGATTATAGAAAAAGTGATAATATATGAACCTTTTCAAATTTATTCCGTTATTTTTCCCCCTTCTTTTTGTAACGAACTTTTCAAGCGGGCAAATCCTCGTAGGTATCAATGGAGGAATAAACTGGCCAATTTTTAGAAATGAAGGTCAACCCCTGCTTTACTTCGACCACGTTTATCGAAGTTTTCCCGGTTCTCCCAATAATAGTATTGGACTAGATATAAAGGAACTATTACCAAAAACAAAACACCTCAATCTTGGATTCTCAATTGATTATAATCCTTATCCTTTCTATTTTAGTTCCGGAGATGGCACCAATTGGGAACATATTCATTATAATTTAAGGGAATTACGATTCACCGTTTATCCTGAATTTTTTATTGGAAAAAAAATAAAATTCTTTTTTAACATTGGTCCATATTTAAGTGTTTCAGTCAATTCTTCTTATAGTGGAACAGCTTGGCAACATATCGATCCAGAATATGGGGATATTACATATATCGTTTCAGGAATATTAACTAATTTCAAGACAATTGACGCAGGGTTCAGGGAAGGTTTAGGTATTAGTTATCCTGTGGTTAACGATATAATTGTATCTGTGGAAGAAAATGGTAGTTTTGGCGTTTTGGCAATAAATCATGATGTTGGAAATGTAAATAAATGGGATATTGGAGTTTTGGTAAGTGTTGCATATATGATTCAAAAGAAAAAAACAAAAAATCCAAAATAGGGGAAGTTCACTAATAATAAGAGCAAAATTGGCAATAATGACAGTAGCTCATTACGTGCCAGATTACACAGCCCAAAACACAAGTGGACATTTCAAATCTGCCCAACGGGGTCTATTTTGTGCGGTTGACCAATGATGAGACAGTGGAGGTGGGGAAGATCATTAAAGAATAAAGGACTGATTTCTGCAAGCTGGCAGGTCATTAAGCAAAATATTATTTATGAAAAAGAATCTCCTTTTTGTGTTGACCATTTTGATTCTTTTGGGATGTCACAAAAACGACGAAGAGAGCCAGAGCCATGTTGATTCTTATATAAATTCAGGAATAAAAAGCCAGGAATTTAAACCTGGATCATATTGGATTTATCAAAATGATTCGACTCAAAAAACTGATAGTACCTATGTTTATTACGCTCATCAGGGTATTGAAGTTGTGTATCATGGTCTTGGTTATTTTACTTCAGATGAATATTATGAAATGTGGTACTATAATGACAATAGAACTAATGGATATCCATCTTTCAAAGATAGAATCGAATCTGAATTTGTATGGCGAACCATTAATAGTAACGTTTATGAACCTATTTGGGAAGAAATCTATACCTTAGATACTTCATATCCTTTATCCAGAGTTTTATTCTTTGATTCCTTACAACTTGGCAATCACATGTTTTATAAAGTTGATAAAGTCACTACCCCGGATAGTACTGATTATTATACAGCTAAGTCAATTGGCGTTGTTAAAAAAGTTGTTCGTGATACAATTGACAAAGGAATCTGGAACTTACTTAGATGGAAAATTATCAAATAATACTTTCCCAAAATAAGCCACTTTGAGCGGCTTTTCCACTATGCTCCGACAAATGATCTCCTATTAGTCAAGATAATACTCTATCTCAAAGAATCCTTGTTAAAATCGCAGGAGGGGTCCTGTCTCATCTAACTGACTTCTTTTTCAAATTTAAGTCCTCTGCCAGTATGGACTATGCTGTTTGTCCATAAAATTTCCTTGACTTATGATTTTTTTTTATATTTACAATTCATTTTGAATGAGACATCGGTTTTTGAATAAAGACAAAGCATTATGAAAAAACTATTCTATATTTTAATGCTCCTGTTTCCGGTTGTGGCCTTTGCAGGAGGCAATATTGTAAAAGTTGGAACTTATAATGGTGTTAAATGGACTAAACGAGAAATGGGATGGCTAAATTTAATGAAGGGAATATATTACTTTACTGGCGGTTCTCAAATGGTTTTAAATGTTGATTCATC
>JBEKQA010000124.1:0-9900 GCA_049520195.1 Bacteroidales bacterium | reverse complement strand
AGGCTGAGAGCGAAGTTGCCTCTATAAACATGCTTTACGGGGGCGCCGGAACAGGTAAAATGGTGATGACATCATCATCAAGTCCCGGGATCAGCCTCATGCAGGAAGGTATCAGTTACATGGCCGGAGCTGAATTGCCGGCCCTGATTGTAAATGTGGTCAGAGGAGGACCCGGACTCGGTACAATCCAGCCTTCACAGGCTGATTATTTCCAGGCAGTTAAAGGGGGAGGACATGGCGATTACAAGATGATCGTTCTCGCTCCTGCTTCGGTTCAGGAGATGGCTGATTTCGCAAAACTGGGATTCACGCTTGCATTCAAATACAGGACTCCTGTCATGATACTTTCAGACGGGGCTATCGGACAGATGATGGAAAAAGTAGAATTATTTGATCCGGTTCCGAGAAGAACTGATGCTGAGCTGATTGCACAATGTCCATGGGCTGCAACCGGTAAACCCAAAGACCGGGATCATATCATTATTACCTCACTCGATCTTGATCCTGCCGGGCAGGAAAAGGTTAATCTTAAGCTCCAGGCAAAATACAGGCAGATTGAAATGGATGAAGTTCGTTATGAAATGATCTCCTGTGATGATGCGGAATATATCTTTGTCGCATTCGGGCTTTCTGCACGTATCTGTCAGAAATCTATGGACCTGGCAAGGGCAAAGGGAATCAAGGTAGGATTGTTCCGACCGATCTCCCTTTATCCATTCCCCACAAATCAGATAGCTGAGCTTGCAAAAAAAGTAAAGGGAATGCTGGTTGTTGAAATGAACGCAGGACAAATGATCGAGGATGTAAGGCTTTCTGCCGGCTGTAGCGTGAAGATAGAACATTACGGTCGTTTTGGAGGCATCATTCCTGCTCCGGATGAAGTAGTAAGAGCTTTGGAAAAACAAATAATCGGAGGCTGATATGGAAGAACAATTTGCAAAATTAGATATACGCAAGGACGAAAACATAGTTTATAAAAGAACTGACCTCCTTGTTGACCGTCCCCTTAGTTATTGTCCGGGTTGCGGCCATGGTGTTGTGCACAGGATCCTTATGGAGACTCTTGAAGAGATGGGACTCCAGGATAAAACTATTGGTGTTTCACCGGTAGGTTGTTCAGTCCTCGCCTATGATTTTATGAACATAGACATGCTGGGCGCTGCACATGGAAGAGCACCCGCACTTGCCACAGCCATCAAGAGGATGTGGCCGGACCGTTTTGTATTCACTTACCAGGGTGATGGAGACCTTGCTGCCATTGGTACTGCAGAGACGATCCATGCCTGTAATCGTGGAGAACATTTCGTTATGATCTTCATAAACAACGGGATCTATGGAATGACAGGCGGACAAATGGCCCCGACCACGCTACCCAATATGAGATCATCGACCTCTCCTTACGGAAGAGATATTTCAATCATGGGATACCCGATCAAGATGACGGAGCTTATTGCACAGCTTCCTGGCACCTATTATGTGACCAGACAGGCGGTTCATACCCCTTCAGCCGTTCGCAAGACAAAAAAAGCCTTACGGAAAGCTTTTGAAAACCAGAAAAACAATACCGGGATATCTTTTATTGAGGTTGTTTCCAACTGTAATTCGGGATGGAAAATGACCCCGGTTCAATCCAACAAATGGATGGAAGATAACATGTTCCCCTTCTTTCCTCTGGGAGATATAAAGGTTGACGGAAAGCTGGTTGAACAAAAAGAGCTCATCGTAAAAGAATAACCATTCATATTGTCTGGTGAAAGAGGAAGTCCCTCAACATGAAAACATTAGAAATTATCGAAGATTAATAAAGCTGTTATGACAGAAGAAATAATCATTGCAGGATTTGGCGGACAAGGTGTATTATCGATGGGAAAGATCCTTGCCTATTCAGGAGTAATGCAAAATAAAGAAGTTAGCTGGATGCCCTCTTACGGCCCTGAAATGAGAGGCGGTACGGCAAATGTAACCGTTATTATCAGTGATGAGAGGATCAGCTCACCGATCCTGAATGCCTTTGACACGGCGATCCTCCTTAATCAGCAGTCGATAGATAAGTTCGAAAAAACGGTAAAACCGGGCGGACTTTTGATTTATGACCCGAATGGTATTACCCGTCATCCTTCAAGAAAGGATATCAGTATCTATTCCATTGATGCTGCCGATGAAGCAGGGAAGTTGGGCCTTTCGAAGGTATTTAATATGATCGTCCTTGGAGGTTTCCTTAAACTGAAACCACTGGTAGCACCGGAATTCCTACATAAGGGACTCGAAAAGTCACTACCTGCAAGGCATCACAATCTTATTCCCGATAATGAAAAGGCAGTCGAAATTGGAAAAGGATTGCTGAAACCTGTTAGTGTATTAAATTAACCGATGACTTTATCGCATCAGGAACTCTTTGATTTTCTTGAAGCAAAGTACGAGCAGTACAATCAACCGGAATTTATTGAAACAGATCCAATCTCGGTTCCGCACCGTTTTACGCGGAAAGAGGATATCGAGATTGCTGGTTTTCTAACAGCTACCCTATCCTGGGGAAACAGGCAAAGTATTGTAAAAGATGCGGATAGTCTTCTTCGGATGATGGACTATTCTCCCTTTGACTTTATCCTGAATGCCGGTAAAAGTGAGATTGCAGGGTTTAACACATTCTATCACAGAACTTTTAACGGAGAGGATTGTATCTTTTTTCTGACATCCTTAAAAAACATCTATTATAAGTATAAAGGACTTGAAAATCTGTTTGTTCCAATCAGTGGGACAGGTATAAAAGAAGTTCTGTGCCATTTCCGGTCAGCATTCCTGGAAATTGATCACCCATCAAGAAGCGACAAACACGTCGCAGATCCCAGAAAAGGCGCTTCTGCTAAACGGTTACTGATGTTCCTGCGCTGGATGGTCAGAAATGATAAAAAAGGTGTGGATTTTGGCCTTTGGAAGAAGATCCCGGCTTCGATTCTTATGTGTCCGTTGGACGTTCACAGCGGGAATGTGGCCCGCAAACTGGGTTTGCTGCGACGGAAACAGAATGATTGGAAAGCAGTCGAAGAGTTGACTGCCACTCTCAGACGATTTGATCCAAACGATCCGGTTAAATATGATTTTGCCTTGTTCGGTTTAGGTGTTTTCGAACATTTCTAAGAAAAGAAGAATACCTAAAGCAGAGATCTAATGTTCTTCTAATTCATTGACAAAGACTTGATCAGCGCTATAGCTTCATCCATATGCTTGCGGAAATTTAGCTGAGATGAATAATTCATCCTGATAACTCCTTCCCTGTCAATAACGAAAGTTGCCCTGCCAGGCAAAATTCCTAATGAACGGTGAACTCCATAAAGATCGGCTACTTTATTATCTTTATCGGAGAGAAGGACAAATGGCAATTTATGATGGGCTGCGAATGAACTATGTGAAGTTTCATCATCTGTACTTATCCCGATTACTTCTGCACCGGCTTCTTTAAACTCATCATAATTATCCCTGAAGCTACAGGCTTCTTTCGTACATCCATAGGATTCATCTTTTGGATAGAAAAATACTACAAGGCTTTTTTTGCCAATAAAATCAGTCAGGCTAATCGGCTGGCCTCCGGAATCAGGGAGGGTAAACAAAGGAGCTTTATCTCCGGGGTTGATTTTGTTTTTCATACTTTGATTTTCTTTTCAGAATGAAGTTCAATTTAGATTTATTTTAAATAATAGGAAATATCCTTATATTTGCAACATTAATCATTAAAATTACGAAATAAAATCCAATAATAAGCTATATGAAAGCCATCATCTTAATTTTAAGTTTTTTTAGTATGACACTTCTTGCAAATGCACAAAATAATAAATCATTCTATGATTTCAAGGCAACAACAATTGACGGGCAAATTTTTGATCTTTCCACTCTGAAAGGGAAAAAGGTGCTGGTAGTTAATACGGCATCGAAATGTGGTCATACGCCTCAATATGCGCAACTTGAAGAGCTCTATAAAAAATACGGAGGCGATAAATTCACAATAATTGGATTTCCTGCTAATGATTTTCTTTCACAGGAGCCCGGGACCAATTCACAGATCAAGGAATTCTGTACAAAAAATTATGGGGTTACCTTCCCGATGATGTCAAAGATCTCAGTAAAAGGGAAAGATCAGGATCCTATATATAAATGGCTGACATCGAAGCAAGAAAACGGAGTCATGGATGCCCCTGTGAAATGGAATTTCCAGAAATTCATGATTGATGAAAATGGGAATCTTGTGGGCGTTGTAGATCCGGGAACCTTACCTACAACAGATAAAATTGTGAATTGGATTGAGGGGAAATAAAAATCGTAACGCATAACGCGTGACGCGTGACGCGGAAAGTGATTAAATTTGTTGTCAGTCAAGTCCGAAATACAATTGTGTTATTAAAAATAATCAGATGAAGAAGTATCGTTGTATGGTATGCGGCCATGTTTATGACGAGGCTGAAGGAGATTCTATGCGTGGATTGCCTCCGGGAACAAAGTTCGAAGATCTTCCGGAAGACTGGACATGTCCTGTTTGTGGAGTTTTGAAAGAAGAATATGTTGAGATTGAGGAGTAGTGGTTTTTAAAATTTCTTCTTATCTTTGATCAAAATCTAAATCTATGGAAAAAAGTATAAAAGGAACAAAGACTGAGAAGAACCTGTTAAAGGCATTTGCCGGAGAATCACAAGCAAAGAACAGGTATACTTTCTTTGCCAAGCAGGCACAGAAAGAAGGATATGAACAAATTGCCGCCTTGTTCGCTGAAACTGCCCTGAATGAGGAAGAACACGGGAAATTATTCTTCAAACACCTTGAAGGAGGTCCTGTTGAGATCACAGCCACCTACCCTGCAGGGAAAATAGGAACTACGGCTGAAAACCTGAAGGCAGCAGCAGGCGGAGAGCATGAAGAATGGACTGATCTTTACCCGCAATTCTCCACAATTGCAGGAGAGGAAGGGTTTCCCAAAGTAGCCACATTATTTAAGCTGATTGCCAATATCGAGGCAGATCATGAGAAGAGATTTCTGAAACTGCTGAAGAATATGGAAGAGAACCATGTCTTTGAAAGAGGAGAGAAAGTTTTCTGGATTTGCCGTAAATGTGGTCATGTTCATTTCGGGAATAAGGCATTAAACAATTGCCCTGTCTGTGGGCATCCGATGGCATACTTCGAGATGAAGTCAGAAAATTACTAAATCCTGAACAGAGGAAACCGGAGCATGGGTACAAACCCAAAAGTCATAAAGCCATCAGTTAATTCAAAGATAAGCAGGGAGATAGTCCTGAAGGATTATCAATTAGCCTGTGAAAGCAGGCAAGCCAGCCTATTGGGTCGAAGGGAAGTCCTTACCGGGAAGGCTAAATTTGGTATTTTCGGTGATGGCAAGGAGGTACCTCAAATTGCCATGGCAAAGGTCTTCAGGGAAGGAGACTGGCGTTCAGGTTATTACCGCGATCAAACTTTCATGATGGCTGCGGGGATGTTTACCCTGGAAGAATTTTTCGCACAGCTTTACGGGGAAACAGACCTGAATTTTAATCCAGGAAACGGGGGCCGGCTGATGAATAATCATTTTGCTACCCGTTCGCTGGATGAAAATGGTAAATGGAAAGATCTGACAAAACAGAAGAATTCATCTGCTGACATCTCCCCTACTGCAGGTCAGATGCCCCGTTTATTAGGGCTTGCCCTGGCTTCTAAATTATTCCGGAATAACCCCGGGCTTAAATCATGCTCAGGGTTTTCCAATAATGGAAATGAGGTCGCTTTTGGTACCATAGGAGATGCAAGCACTTCTGAAGGTCATTTTCTGGAAACCATCAATGCTGCAGGGGTTTTACAGGTCCCAATGGCCATCTCGGTGTGGGATGATGGCTGGGGAATATCGGTTCCTAGGAAATTCCAGACCACAAAAGAAAATATTTCTGAGCTTCTTAAAGGATTTGAGAAGACTGATTCCCAGCCCGGTTTTTTAATTTACCATGAGAAAGGATGGGATTACCCGTTACTTTGCAGGATGTATGAAGACGGGATAGCCCAATGCAGGAAAAACCATATACCTGTTCTATTTCATATTACCGAACTTACTCAGCCACAAGGACATTCCACATCAGGGTCGCATGAACGCTATAAGACCAAAGAACAGCTTGAATGGGAAAAAGAGTTCGACTGCCTGATACAAATGCGGAAATGGATTCTTGAGAATGAGATAGCAGAGAGTCACGAACTCGATGAAATAGAAATCGCGGCTGTCAGGAAAGCCAAGGAAGCGAGGGATCTGGCCTGGAAACATTTCCAGGATCCGATAAAGAAAGAACGGGAAATCCTTATCAAGACTGTAAGAACGAGTCATTGTCCCTGCAAAAAGCAGGAAAGGATAGATAAGATCGTAGCAGATTTGCAGAAGGTTACAGAACCCATTCGAAAGGATATAATTTCTTTCGGCAAGAAGATATTAAGGGATGTTTGCATGACGTGCAGCCTGAAGAAACCCATGAAAGCAGATCTGTCTGCATGGCTGGATGAGCAGTTGAGTATCAATATGGAGCGTTATGGTTCGCACTTGTACAGTGAATCGAGTCATAGTGCCCTGAATGTCAAAGAGATTCCACCTGAAGTCCATGAAGATTCAAAGACAGTAACTGGGAGGGAAGTTTTGCAGGCAAACTTTGACAAGATATTTGCCACCAATCCTTATGCCTTGATATTTGGCGAGGATGTCGGCAAAATAGGAGGTGTAAATCAAACACTTGAGGGTCTGCAATCTAAATATGGCGAATTACGTATTACTGATACAGGGATAAGGGAAGCGACTATAATTGGGCAGGGAATCGGGTTGGCCATGCGAGGACTCAGGCCAATTGCAGAGATCCAGTATTTCGATTACCTGCTTTATGGTCTTGAGGTGCTTAGTGATGACCTGGCAACCCTTCAGTATCGTACAAAAGGCGGACAGAAAGCTCCTCTGATCATCAGCACGCGAGGACACCGTCTGGAGGGAATATGGCACTCAGGTTCACCACTTAGTATGGTCATTAATTCGATCCGCGGGGTTCATGTTCTTGTTCCCCGGAATATGACCCAGTCAGCAGGGTTTTATAATACGATGCTTGCATCAGATGAACCAGCTTTGATCATAGAACCGTTAAACGGATATCGGCTAAAGGAAAAAATGCCGGTTAATATTGGGGAGTTCAGAATCCCAATAGGGATTCCTGAAGTAATTAATAAAGGAAAAGACCTAACACTTGTGACCTATGGTTCTTGTGTCAGGATTGCCCAGGAAGCTGTTCAGCAATTGAAGGATTTCAATATATCAGTCGAGCTGATTGATGTCCAATCATTACTTCCGTTCGATCGTAATCATATGATCCTTGAATCATTGAAAAAGACCAACAAGATCGTCTTCTTTGACGAAGATGTTCCAGGGGGAGCAACGGCATATATGATCCAGAAAGTTCTTGAGGAGCAGGGTGGTTATCAATATCTTGATGCAGAGCCGAAGACATTGACAGCCAATGATCATCGACCGGCTTACAGCACAGACGGGGATTATTTCTCGAATCCCAATGCAGAGGATGTCTTTGATCTTATCTATGAGATCATGCATAATTACAGTCCTGCCAGGTATCCAACACTTTACTAAGGCATGAATATCCAGCCAATAATTACGAAAGACGGGTCTTCAACATTATTTATCCCTGAATTGAATGAACATTATCATTCTATCCATGGGGCTGTTCAGGAATCCATGCATATTTTTATTCAAAACGGATATTCTCAGATTCATGCCTCCTCTATCCGGATTTTTGAGGCAGGTTTCGGGACCGGGTTAAATACTTATCTCACAATGCTGACTGCAGAGCAGGAACGGAAGACAGTTCATTATACATCGGTAGAAAAATATCCACTCGGGGAAAATGTAGTCAAGTTATTGAATTACACTGAAAAGGCCGATGTTAAAAAAGCTAAGGTCTTTCAGGCTCTTCATGATGCTCAATGGGACATTGATGTAAACATTTCTGATCATTTTACCCTGTTTAAAATGAGAGGAGATCTTAAAGATTTAAAATTACAAGATTCTATTTATGATCTCGTTTATTTTGATGCATTCGGTCCTGATGTGCAACCTGATCTCTGGACTGAAGAAATCTTTACTGTACTTTTTCGTTCAATGAAGAAAAATGCCTGTCTCGTGACTTATTCAGTAAAGGGGTCGGTGAAGAGGGCATTAAAGACAGCTGGGTTCATCCTTGAAAAACTACCCGGCCCTCCCGGAAAGAGGGAAATTACAAGGGCAACGAAAAAAGAATAAAATGGGAAATGACGGGTTTAATATACGGGTTTATGGTTTTCTTATTGATGATGGAAAGGTACTGGTGACAGATGAATTCCGGCTGGGTATTTTTATGACCAAGTTCCCAGGAGGAGGGCTTAATTATGGGGAAGGTATGATAGATTGTGTTAAGAGAGAATTTAGTGAAGAGCTTAATACAGAAATTGAAATTATTTCACATTATTACACAACGGATTTTTTCATTACGTCTGAATTGTTGCCAGTTAAGTCGCAGCTAATCAGTGTTTATTACTTGGTAAAGGCAAAGAAACCCTATCCATTTAAAACCACAGATAAGGAATTTGATTTCCCAGAGGTAATTGATGGTGCACAATGTTTCCGTTGGATTCCGGTTTCAGAACTAAAAGAGGACGATTTTAATTTCCCGGTTGATAAATACGTAGTTCACAAATTGATAGCAGATTTCGGGATGTGAGCCTTAATTGTGGTCTCAGCATATTTTCTTAAAATCCCAAAGAAACTGAATCAGATTATCCGCCATTTTCAAATGTGATAACTGAAATCCGTTTCTTCCCATCCATTTTTACTGTCAGTGGCTTATCGAACTGAGCAATAGAAAAATAGTTTGTTTTCCTAAGGTTTTTCTGTGCCTTTAGAATATCATAACGTATAAAACTCTTTGAGAATTCAGGCTGAACACAGAAGTAGCCAACATTCATAGAAGTGACATTGTGAAAGAAATGCGATCCGGAAGATGCATCCAGAGGAAAGCCTTCCAAGCTTGTTTCCACAATTATTTTGGCATGAGAAATCTGTGGCCAGGCTACAGGAACTCCAATCCAGCGGTCGCGTGTACCCCAGCGTCCTGGTCCAATTAGAATATAATTCTGGTTCGCACTGATCATCTCGGCATTGATTCTGTCCATCTCCTCAGCCATTTCCATCGTCTTTGATTTATCAAAGGTATCCGGATCAACAAAAACAACGTCATATATGTCGTCCATGAGACCATTGCCCATCTCTTTTTCGGAATAGAGAAGAATATCCTCCTTTCTGATCTTTTCCATATCGACATTATAATCCATAGCATTGCCGATAAGGGGCTTTATCTGTAACACATAAAATGAGGCTTTATACTCATCGTCCTTCTGCAGGTCTACTGCAAATTCTATCTCCACTGGCGAGCCCATAGCTTCTTTCACCACCTCCAAAACAACCTCGATGGTTTTCGCCAGAGGAATATAGTTGTATTTGAGAATGTCCGCAAAATTCACCACCCTCGGGCCTGCATTGTTCAGGCCGGCAATGATTGTATTATTATCATAGGAGTATACAGAGGCACAATGTTTTAACGTTCCATGCCGTTCGGCATCATCTATATCGAGCTTTCGCAGACCGGCTTCCTCACCTTCCAGAAGGTTGACATCTTTTTTATTCAGATCGACTGCATAAAAGTAAACCTGTGAACCCTTGTACTGGTCGACCGGTGAATTAATCTGGAGCCCCGGATATTGTGGTGCAAACCTAAAAGCACGCTCACCTTCAACTACATATCTTCCAAGCCCAAGCGCTGCAACCGCATAGCCTCCTTCGGGTCTCATGTG
>JBEKQA010000123.1:0-9904 GCA_049520195.1 Bacteroidales bacterium | reverse complement strand
CGCAAACAAGGGATCTCATTTCCTGATGGGTGGCCTTTGTGATGTCTTTACCCATAGCTTTAAAAGCCTCTACCAAAGCTGGCCTGCTGATACGAAGGTCCATAGTCACGGGGTCATGGCAATCATTGCAGCCAATATAATTCACAATCTGATCGCCAAGCGATGCCCATTTTCCTTTATAAAAATTCGTAACACCTTTATCCATCATCAAACGAGGGACATCGGGGCTTTTGCAGGTCCAGCAAGTATTGGGTTGCGGACCGTCCTCAGGACCTTTTGGAGCTCCGGTACGAAGGGTGTTCCGGATATCGGTTATTGCATAATAGTGACCCCGGCTTTGGCTGTAATCCTTTGAGAATGCGTATCCTGCCCAAAGAACGACCATTCTTGGGTCCCTGGCCAATTCATCTATCATAGCACTTCCGTTGAACTCACTACGAAAACTTGTATCTTTTGTTTGCAGGTAAGATTGATATTCCCGAGGAAAATTTTCACCCCATACGGCATTTCTTGGTTCCCAGTCTGTCACTCTGACTTTTGGTTTATATACATATTCCCTTTCTGCTTTCCTTGTAATAATTGATGAAGCCAACAATCCAAGAAGGAAAACCATAATGATAGTTGTAAAAAACAGTACCCAATTTACCCAGGGTTGTCGTGTCTTTATTTGTTCCATATCTCAATCTTTATTAATCGTACTGTACGAAAGTCATTTTTTTATTTTCAACTCATTATTCAACCAATCGGCTATTGTACTCCCTGATTTAGGAATAGTCAATGCGTTTGGAGTAGATGCAAGTCCATTCACTCTCCCATGCGGGGTTTCCCGATGGCAGTCGAGGCACCATCGTTCCTGAAGATAATTGTGGTAATTCGGCTGTATTGAATAGATAAATTCCTTCCCAACGGTTCTCTCATGACACCTGATACAATTATTCCTGACAAGATCACGGGTTTCATCTTCCATTATAATGACCTGAGGTTCAAGGCGAAGTGTAAACATTGTAGCATGATTAAGCCCATCTTTGGCTTTAAAGAAATATTTGTTAAAAATGTTGTTATGAGGAACGTGGCAGTCATTACAGGTCGTCACTCTTCCATGAGAATTATGAGCCCAATTGGCATAATGCGGGATCATCACATGGCAATTAATACAGGTTTCGGGCTTATCACCCAAATAGGACGTGGCTTTTGAAATATAGACAACATATGATGCAAGTCCGAAAAAGATTCCAAGCAGGATGGTAACAGGCATCTTCCAGGGCAATGGAGGTTTCAACCTTTTGAGAAGTTCTTTCATAGTCTGCTCATATTCGCAGGAATACATTATAGTTCCTGGTTTCAAACTTAAGAAAAATATTTCAATAAAACATATTACTTTCCCCTTTTAGGCGGATTAATACAATAATTTACAAATATTCTTATGAGAGCAGTTTGTTCGCAGATCTTCATTCATATTATTTTTCCTGTCAAAGATGCTAATAACCTTATTCCACAGGAACACTTGGAAGAGTTACATAGTATTATGGCCGGAATAATCAGTAAAAAAGGGCAGGAACGGGTTCTTGTGGGTGGGACTTCAAGTCATATTCATGCTTTTTTTGATATGAAGCCAGAAGTAATCGTATCGAATTTTATCAAATCTATAAAGAATGAATCAGCAAAATTCATCAATCAACAACAATGGTTGATAAAAAAATTTTCATGGCATGAAGATTACGGAGCATTCTCGTACAGTCATTCGCAAGTTGAAAAGGTTTGTGAATACATCAAAAATGAGGAGAACCATCATAAAACTATGACATTCAGAGAAGAATTTGTAGCCTTTCTGAATAAATTCAATGTAGAATACGATGAAGAAGACCTTCCAATCGACTTTGAAAAGAGAATAGTTTCCGAGTTATAAAAAGCTATTAATCGGATTTAAAATGTCTAATACGCAACAAATGTCAGATTGTAACGTGTTTCACAAAATACGTATGAAACATTCCATCATTTGTTTCTTCTACAAAATTCCCGAAGTTTAATTCGGTCAATTTCTCTATCATGGGTACCGGGAGGAAGGGTGTTATGATCTCATATATCTCTCCGGGTTGCAATAATTTACATTCATCCATTACCCTTTGCAAAGGATGCTGTCCAGATGCTAAAATCGGTCTTGCATCCAGAGAAACTTTGATATTACTTTTATCTAACCAGCCTGGTGTTTCCATAGTGCCTTATTTTGGATAAGATAATATTCTTTGTTCGCCTTTTAGTGCTCTTTTTTCAGTCAGATCGGCTGAAACTTCCATAGTGCCGATGTATTCTCCTTCTTTATTTCGAACTGCAAAGTATTCTATATGAATAAATTTACCTTGCATTTGAATCCAGAAGGGTGCTCTGTCAGCCTTTCCTGATTTGAAATCATTCAGGATCTGTTAAACAACATGAACGCTTGAGGGCGGATGACACATACGGACATCACGACCAAGGATTGCACGGTTACGGTCGAAAATACGCTCACGACCCTGGGTGAAGTATTTGACTTTATCTTCTTTATCCACAAAGGTCAGATCAACAGGCAACGTATTCAGGATATTCATAAGTTCTTCTGTTGAAAGCTTTCCACTTGGAAGATGAATTTCATGATCATTATCAGGTCTTTTTTCTGATTTCACCAACTCTGCCGGCTTCCATTCAATTTCAGGATCATAGAGACAGTAGCCTATCTCATTGGTTTGCAAGTAAATTTCGTACCAGTCTTTATCTGAAAGTTTATCCATTGTCATTGGGAAGAGGATTTCTTCTTCTTTCATAATCATATCGGCAATCGCCTTGATGGCTGGTTTTAATTGTATTTCAATGATATTGCTCATTATTTCAGGATTATCAGAACTTTTCGCCAGAAGGGAATCTATTGCATTCCTGAGAAATCCTTGTGTTTCATTATGTTTGCCCCACATCACCGTTGGAGGGCCTGTAATTCCATATTTCTCAAGAAAAGGGAAGAGCAAATTTTCTTTTTTCCGGTAATGTTTCTCGACATCCATCAGGTTATTGAATAGAGATCTCAGGTTATTCCGGTAATTCTCCTCTCCTATTGAGGAAATAAGTTCTTCTCTCTTTTCAAAAAGATCGTTAAGTTTCTTTATCACTTTTTCCAGTTCCCTATTTTCCTTTTGAAATGTATCTACCGGATGTCCAGGAGGAACGATTTTTGCTCCTGACAGATCGATGCTTTCCTCAAGTGCCTGGGTATGGATATTGCAAAGACGAAGAACCTCTGTTTCCGGAAGGCCTTCATTTATAAGGGTTTGTTCTACTTCAACTACTTCTACATAGGGAACTTTTTGCAACAATTGTGCCAGTCTTTTCTTGATCTCCTGAGGAGCTACGCCTTCATGAAGCTGAAGGATCATATGTTTAAGCAATTCTTTTCTTTGCTCAGGATTATTTATCATTTCATTCATAAAAACAATTTTAACCTATTAATAAACAATATTTTAATATTAACCTTTAATCATTGTGAGAACCATTTTAAATTTTTCATTTGCATTTACAGCATGGGGAATATTTGCCGGCATGATGATTGTTTCCCCGGCATTAAGCTGATAGGGAACTTTATTAATAATCACTTCACCATTGCCTTCAACGACCTGGAGCATAGCATCATATGGGGCTGAATGCTCACTCAGTTTCTGGCCTTTATCGAAAGAAAACAAGGTAATGTTACCCGCAGTACTTTCGAGGACATGTTTACTGACAATTCCATCACATGAATAATCGACACATTCGTTAAATTTGAATTTTCCGGATTCGAATTTATTTGTTCCCATAATTCTTTTATTAAGTTGTTAATTTATTAAATTTCTGTACTTTACGTTTATTCTTCAGAAGATGAATGATTGCAAGGACCGGGTGTTTATACAACATCACCGGTCCCGAAAAGTGCATTATTTTTTTTATTTCTTCTTTCCTTTCCGGGCTATAACAATGAACAGGACAATTCTTACAGGTCGGTTTCCCTGACCCAAATACGCAATGATCTATTCGTTGTAAAGCATATTCCTTCAGTTGCTTACATTGTTCACACAGTAATTTTTTGTGATGAACCGATGCACAATAGATGCTAATCATTACAGTAATCGTTTTCTTCTCGAAATAAAAAGAATCCCTCATGTAAAAAACTTCTGTATATTATCCATGAATCTATCTATAATCTAATGGTTTACAATAACTCATTCGCTCTACTTCAGACCCATTCTTCCATTAAAACCTCTCCCTGAATACTGATAACAGATTGTTTTACCGGAATATTTATTCCTGAATTATTACGAGCGGTTTTAGCCAGTTGCGAGAGGCCACCACAACAAGGAACTTCCATGATGATGATATGTAATGAATTAATTTTTGTATCAGCAATCATCGAGGTGAGTTTTTCAAGGTATAATTCCTTATTCGTATCAAGTTTTGGGCAGGCAATGGCAAGGGAATTTCCTTTCAGGTAACGTGAATGGAAATTTCCCAAAGCAAAAGCCACGCAATCAGCGGCAAGAATCACATCGGCATTTTTGAAATAGGAAGCCTGAGGGTTCAGAAGATGAAGCTGGACAGGCCATTGTCTAAGCTCGGATGGAATTTCAAGCTTATCATTATCTTCTGCTTCACTAAGATTTTCCGCGATTATGTCATTGAAATTCATAGCAGTAGCCCCCGGGCAGGCAGATATATTGTTTCGTTGTGGTTTCATCTCAGATCCACTCATGTCTATTTTCTTTTCTTTTATATAAGAGATGGCTTCATTCAACAGTCCCTGTTCATGGTGATCGCGAAGATGCTCCAAATGAGCCAGGATCGTATTTCTTCCTTTTGCAGCAAGAGTTTCCATGACTATTCGCTCATTGTAAGACTCCGCCTCCCTTTCTTCAATTGTTATTGCCCCTTCAGGACAATGCCCGAGACACGCGCCCAGTCCGTCACAAAACAAATCACTTACGAGTCTTGCTTTTCCATCAATCAGTTGTAAGGCACCTTCCTGGCAGTTTGGGAGGCACAAACCGCAACCGTTACACTTTTCCTCATCAATCCTGATAATATTTCTTTTCATTTTATTCTTATATTGTGGTATATGAATACCTCTTTATAATTAAAAAAAATCAGATATAATTTTTAAGTGTTTGCTCCTTTAAAAAACGTCTAAACTCAACTGTCATCTTATTTATTACATTCCCCATCAGGCATTTATCAAAGTGACAAATTTCATTTTCAAAGGGACAATCTTTAATTTCCAAAGGACCTTCAATCGACTGGTAAATATCAAGTAACGTTATATCGGAGGGTGATTTTTTTAAGGTAAATCCACCTAAGGGGCCCCGGATAGAGCTCAGCAGGTCGTCCTTAACCAACCGCTGTGCAACTTTTGAAATGTGATTTTTGGAGAATCCTGTTTGTTCGGCAATTTTTACTGCATTGATCCCTTCTTCATTGCGTGCAATCAGTACCATACTATGAATGGCAATCGATGCAGCTTCAGACATGGAGAAGATTTTGGACATAATAGATATTCAGGTATTTGAATGCGCAAATATAAAACTAATTTATATTAACCAAAGAAAAAACGAAAAAAAAAATTATTTTTGATTCTGATCCAGAAAATGGAACAGAATTTTTTCATTATCGATAACTAATAAATAATCAGAACTTTTATGATAAAGACGATTTCAAGTTTGCAGAATCCATTGATTAAGAACCTGATGTTACTTCAGGAGAAACCACGTGAAAGGAAAGAGCAAAATCTAATCATTATAGAAGGGGCCCGTGAATTCAATTTAGCGTTCAGAGCTGGATTCTCAATTAACACGATCCTTTATTGTAAAGAATTGATTGCGAAATCTTTTGAAGATTCATTGAACAGCAAATCATTTGAACAGGCAGAACTTGTAGAAATCCCGGTTGAAATTTATAACAAGATTGCATATCGCAAAGATCATGAAGGAGTTATAGCTTTGGCGAATCCCAAAAGACCGACATTCAGGGATTTGAAGTTTGGTTCATCACCTTTACTGTTGGTTCTCGAATCAGTTGAGAAACCGGGGAATTTAGGAGCAATATTACGTACTGCAGATGCTGCAAAACTAGATGCAGTGATCATTTGTGATCCACAGACAGATATCTACAATCCAAATGTGATCAGATCAAGTATTGGCTGCATTTTTACGGTTCCGGTTGTAACGAGCTCAACGGTAGAAACCATTTCGTGGTTGCGGTCGATGAAAATACAAATGTTCGGCACAGCATTAACTGCCCAATCGTTTTACCATGAAACTGATTTCCAGGGACCTTCAGCGATTATTATGGGTTCAGAGGCGTATGGACTTAGTAGAGAATGGCTGGATGGGGCTGACCGGCTTATAAAGATTCCGATGAACGGGGAAATTGATTCCATGAATGTATCAACCTCAGCGGCGATAGTAGTGTTTGAAGCACTCAGGCAGCGAAAGTTCTGCTGGTAAATCGATCTCTGCATAGTAAATTTAATACAACAAAAGGGAGAAAGAATATCGAATATTGACTAAAGGTAATGTGAACTAGGAACGAATGAAAAACGAACAAAAGACGAAGGAAGAACGAAGGAATATTAAATATTGAGCGAAGGAAAGACGAATGAATATCGAATATTGAACAATAGAATATTGAATATTGAATGAAAATAATGTGAACCAGGAACGAATGAAAAACGAACAAAAGACGAAGAAAGAACGAAGGAATATTGAATATTGAGCGAAGGAAAGACGAACGATGAGTGAAGGATGATCGAAGGATGAACGCAGGCAGGACGCAGACACGACGCAGGCAGACTATATACTTAGTTGAATATCAGATATTTATTTACCCCGAAATGTAGTCCTTCCGGAGTCTCGGGAACTTATTGAAAATTATTGCAAAACTCCTGAATTTCAAATAGTTATAAAGCCACTGTCAATATGCAATAAAACACCAGGTAAATAAAGTCGATGAAGATTTGAGCGGATTCCTTTAGCTAATACTTATAATGTTCATCGTTTTCCCCAAGTGTAAGAAAACCTTTTGGCATTTGGGTTTTAAATTCAAGCGGCTGAAGCGTAACAGGATGATTGAAAGAGAAATAGAAGGCATGTAAGCGTATTCTTCTTTTGATCTTATTATTTGCTCCATATTTAAAATCACCCACAATTGGGTTGCCCATTTCTGCCATATGGACCCGGATTTGATGTTTTCTACCGGTTTCAATCCGAACTTCAAGAAGGGTATTATGTTCTAATTCTTTCAATACTTTGTAATGTGTTATAGCCATTTTGGCGCCAGGTCGTTCTTGTTTGAGAGTAAATACTTTCTGATCCCAACCCTCAAGCATCAAATCTTTAAGAACACCTTCCGGCTTTTCTGGTTTCCCTTCAACCAGAGCATAGTAACGTTTTTCTGTCTCTTTCCAATGTTCTTTGATCTTTTCCTGAGTCTCTTCTGATTTTGCAAACATAAGGATACCAGACACTTCCCTGTCCAATCTATGAACTACGTAGATTTTAGTACTGGATTTTGTGCGGTCCCGCAGATAATCAGTTATTTCTTTGTACAGAGATGTTCCGTGTGTTCCTTTTTCTCCATAAGTCAAAATACCGGCTGGTTTCACTACAACTATCAGATAATCATCTTCATAAAGAACAGGAAATGGACAATCTTGTGAATTCAAAGGAGCTTTATACTTTACATATTCGATAACATTGCCGGGTTTGACCAAGAAATTCTGGTTTGTAACCTGTTTACCATCCACACTAATGCTACCATGTACAATGATCTTTTTAACCATGGTTCGCGAACTGGTCTTGAATTCTTTAATCAGAAAATCGGCCAATGAAATTTCTTCTTGTGCTTTGATTTTCATTTAATTAATTTGATGCAAAGATCGTAAAGATTAAAAACGTGGCTTACTTTAAAGCAATTTTCATGACTACAGGCTGATGATCAGAAAATTTAAAACCTGTTGCAATGGTTTGAGTTAAAAGTACTTCGATATTTGGAGACACAACATAAAAATCAATTATAGTTGTCTTGGTCTTTTTATAATACATATCCACATCACGGTTTGAAGGAGCTAAAGAATCGAAAGCAAATTTCCATCCAGGCAGAAATGTCGAATCCAACGCAGGTTCAATAAGTTTTGCTGCATCTCCAGAAATTATTGACCCGGGATTAAAACCCCTGGGATTATTATTCCAGTCACCGCCAACAACTACGAAATTTCCTTGTGAATATTCAGTAAGTGCATAAGACTGAAGTATTTTCAGTTCTTTTATCCGCAATTTTCCTCCCTTATCAAATGTAGAATTATGAAGGTTGATTACAACAAGATCTTTGCCATTATTCAGATTATAACGCATTATCATGAAACATCGTTTTAGCAAAGCCAATTGTTTAGGCCATGAAAAGCGGGTTCCATAATCGATCCTTTCTGCGGACATAGGTTTGAATTTCGTGAAAGTTACAATCCCTGAAACAACACGGCCCATGGGATCATTAAATGGAACAGGAATATACCGGCTGTCATAATTCTTGGCAAATAATGAACACTTTCCCGGCAGGGACTTACTGATTTCCGCAATTTCATCCGTAAAATAACTTCGTTTGGAATGGACGTCAATTTCCTGAATAAAAACAAAATCAATTGAGTCAGCAGATGAGAGACAATTACAAATACCTTTCAAGTACCCATTGAATTCATCTTTCATAGGTCTGACCCTTTTCCCTCCTTCATAGAAGAAATCCATATTTTGGCCCAAACCTGCATAGCCAATATTCCAAGTAA
Organism: Bacteroidales bacterium; assembly: GCA_049520195.1. Classification (GTDB taxonomy): domain Bacteria; phylum Bacteroidota; class Bacteroidia; order Bacteroidales; family FEN-979; genus FEN-979. Next base: position 1,080 of record JBEKQA010000123.1, on the reverse strand, counting down.
GGAATGTAAAGTATTTCAAGGATTGCGGAATTGTGGCCCCCTTCCCTTCTACTCTAATTGTTTCCTTATCAGCAGGATAGTAATCCATAATGGTCAGGAACAATAAAAATCCGATGATTATACCAGCGAGAATTACTAGAAATCCGGCAATTATTTTAACGAGTTTCATTCTTCTTTTCCTCCTTGATTATTGAATCCGAAATATACTATTTTTTTATAACTTTACTGCATAATTTCAATCCAGCCCTTTTCTCATGCCTATTTTAGGATCCATCATCAAAACTGCATATACCATCCGTCAGATCCCTATTGACATTAAGAAGAATTTCAACCCGGTAATTGCCCAGAAAAAAGAACTTAAGAAATTATTAAACCGATCACAGGATACAGCCTTCGGAGAGTATTACCATTTTGCCGATATACTGTCACAGAAAGATTTTATCAAAGCATTCCAAGAAACGGTACCTGTACATGATTACAATTCAATGTTTAAGAACTGGTGGTATCGAAGCCTCAATGGAGAACCCTGGGTGACCTGGCCAGGGAAAGTCAAGTACTTTGCATTGACATCAGGGACTTCGGAATCATCCTCCAAACATATTCCTGTTACTTCTGCCATGCTAAGGGCCATTCAGAAAGCCAGCATCCGTCAATTGGTTATGACGACGAAGTACAATTTCCCGGATGAGTTTTATGAAAAAGGAATCCTGATGATTGGCGGAAGTACTCATCTTCAGTACAATGGGACTTATTACAAAGGAGATCTGTCAGGAATAACAGCAAGTAATATTCCATTTTGGTTTCAACATTTTTATAAGCCTGGTCCGCAGATATCAAGGGAAGAAGAGTGGTCAGTAAAACTGAATGAAATAGTAAGACAAGCTAAAGACTGGGATATTGGCGTTATTGTAGGTGTACCAGCCTGGATCCAGATCATACTGGAGCGTATCATTTCTCACTATGGCTTAAAAAATATTCATGAAATCTGGCCTAATTTATCAGCTTACGTTCACAGCGGAGTGTCATTTGAACCTTATGTAAAGAGTTTTGAGAAACTTCTTGGAAAGCCGATTGTATATA
>JBEKQA010000122.1:0-10073 GCA_049520195.1 Bacteroidales bacterium | reverse complement strand
TCAAATGAAAAGTGTCAAGCATTGTGGCATCTGATACTTGACACTTGGCACTTGAACCGGTGCCAATAATTCTGGCACTTGAGATCTGACACTTGGCATTTGAATACACAGGTGCAACTAATACATTTCCTGATTTTTACCTATTCCCTATTCAGTCAGGCCTGCTTGTTATAACATTTGCTTTGCTGTTTCAACAGTAATCTCCAATACCCTTGTGAGAAACGAAAATTTCTGTTTCATGAAATCATATTCGTCACCAGAGGTAATATATTTTGCCGTTCCATCAATAAGAAAACCTGTTCCAGGATAATCTTTATATCCCAAAACATCTTTACTACCCAGAGTTAATTTTACATTACTGTTTATATTGACATTTTTCTCAGTTTTTCTAAAGCCATAGGCAGGAATGAGGATACGCTCATCCTCTGTTACCACAAGATAAGAATTCCAAGTATTCGCAACATGAGTTTCGACACCCCACGATACGATTGATACAACGCCTTCGTGTTGTAGTACTTCTAAAAACTTTTCCGATAATTTTTTATTTTCACTCATGTTGATATTTTAAGATTTGAGACAACAGGTTATTTCCACTTATTCAGGTTGCAAGCAACAACACTGAAGAGAAACAAGATAAAGAAATTTTACATTGACCTGTTTAAAACATTTATAAAGGTAATAGAAATCTAATCTGGGTTGGACAGGTTGATTTGTAAAGGGAATCGTCAGTCTTAAAATCAAGGGCTGATTTTCTGACAAGCGTTTCTCTTAACTCCCGATAATCGGCATCGAATGAATGTAGGTTTTATCCGCTATCTGTTGGAATAGAAAACCGGCTATGTCCGCTCTTGAAATATTAAAATTAATTTTCCTTTCACCGAAAGTAACCTTAATATCGCCTTTTTTGGCTGTGTTTTTAGGGGCCAGGAACCGCACAATTGTCCAGTCCAAATCCGATGCAGTTATGATTTTACCTATCTCGATAATTTCCTTGTAAGGCTTTGGGAAAATAAGTCTTGCCATGATGCCCGGGACTACTGTCGCTAGAGAAGTTTTGTCTTTTTCAAATTTGATACTCGGAGTGGCAATCGTTATAAAACGGGAAACCGAACATTCTTCCATTGCTTTAACGATGTTTCTGTGTCCATCTGAAATCGGCATTCCGGAATAACTGAATTTCAGTGGTGGTCCTAGCGTACTGATGACTTCATTTGTTCCTGAAATCACTCCTTTTATAGATACAAAGTCATCGAGTTCTCCTTGAAACAATTTCAGACGGTCATGTTTGATTGGGAATGATTCTATTCTTCGAACATACGCATTTACCTTATATCCTTCCTCTATAGCTTGTTTTATCAATAATTGTCCGATTGCCCCACCGGCTCCAAAGACAGCTATTCTATTTTCCATACGATTTCCACTTCAAATCAGTGAGACTTCAGGTGTATGATTAATTTACTAAATTCAACTTTTTACCTGAATAGGGACTTTCTTCCATCTTCCCCAACCAATAAAAACAGCTACAAGAGCCAATATAAAAGTAAATACAACTCCCGAAATTTCAGTCCTGGTTATATGGAAAACGGCAGCCATCGCCATGATTGCAATGATACCCAAAGCGGCAAGAGGCGTCAGTATGGGTTTTATTCTCAATAAGGAGGGAAGGATTAAGCCAAGCGCCCCGAGGAATTCCGATATACCAATAATTCTGACCAGCCAGGCAGGAACATCCTTCGCCCAGGGAAGTGAAACTGATAATTGTTCAATTGGCATCGTTGTCTTCATAAACCCTGCCATAATAAACATACCCGCTAATATTACCTGGGCAATCCACAAAATAATATTCAGTGTTTTCGATTGATTCGTAGTTTCCATTTCTTTGATTTTGGTTAAATTAATTTAATGATGCAAAAGTAGGTATATTTGCTATCCGTTTTATAGTACTATCCAAATAGATAGCTATTTCCTTTTTGTAAGTAACTCAAAATACAATGGCAAAATCAATAAAAGAACAAGTTTCGACGCACGAAGAATGTTTAAAATTCATAGTTCCTGTCAGGGATGCACTTGAAATATTGAGTGGTAAATGGAAGCTTCCTATTATTATTTCATTGTCATTTGGAACAAAACGATTCAAGCAAATCTCCAAGGAGTTAAGCACTATCACCGACAAGATGTTGTCCAAAGAGTTGAAAGAGCTTGAAATAAACCATCTTGTGAAGAGAACTGTTTATGATACTTTCCCGCCAACGGTAGAGTATTCAATAACAGAACACGGAAAATCTCTTGAAAAAGTAGTCACCGAGTTACGGAACTGGGGATTGGAGCACAGGAAAAAATTATAACAAGCTAAATGAAAAAAGACAGGTAATTGCCTGTCTTTCTGGGTTTTCTACATACTTCAATTCCAATATCTAACTTCCTGAAATCATGTTCTCATCTGATTTTATTGAGGAGTTGGAAAATTAACGGTTGATCGCGGCTGTATCCACGGCCTGAAAAAAACGAACCAGTTTTCCGTTTTTCACTGTCCACACATGCGTTGCATTGGCTTTAAAAGGATTGCCGGTTGCTTTATTCGTTCCCTGGTAAAAACCTTCCATCACCACCCTGTCATCTGCTCCAAAAACTTCACTTACTGCAATATTGAATCCATCATAGAATACCGGCAGATTCATGAAAACATTTGTTACGACCGCATCGGGTCCTATGTAAGTGCCATCACCCTTCACGAAAGGCATGCCTTTGCATTCATTCCATTCAATTGCAGGATCAAAAAGGGCCAAAACAGCAGGAACATCACCTGTTGTAAAACTGGCATAGGCCAGTTTTACCATATCTACGTTTGTCATTTTTTCTAATTTAAGTAAAACACTTTGTTTAAAAGATTAAATTACCGACTGCAAATCGATAAGTCATAATTATTTGGTAAAATTAATCCTATTTAGACTAAATACAATATAACGAGTATAAAGAATTTGTAAAATAGCATATTAGTATGGCGTCTGAGACTTGACACTTGGCATTTGATGCTACAAAAGTGGTTGATTTTATTGAGGAGATGGAAGATTGTTCAAAAGTCACTTAATGTTTCTCCGTTTGCTGTAGGGGTCAATTGTCAATAGTTTATCTTTTCTTTCTCTATCTTACTACACAGTTTCCCATTTCAAAAAAGATTAACAATTTCCTTGTCCCCAATAACTGCACCGAATTTCATTTCGTTCACATTATAGTTGCATATACCAACTATATTATTTATCTTTGTATCGTTTTAAATGTTTAGAAATGAAAAAGCAGAATTCATCTTTAGATATGGCATTTGGAAATAAAATACCTGATATGTTCCGTGCTATAAAAAAATGTCTTAAAGATCGGGCAGAAACAAAGTTAAAAATTACCCGTGAACAATTTCAACTATTGAAAGCTATAAGTGAAAACGGAGAAGATGTAATACAAAAAGACATGGCAGATATGATGGGAAAGGATAAATCAACCATATTGAGGTTGATAGACTCATTGGAAGCAAAAGAATTAGTTAGGAGAGCTATTGATCCAAAAGATAAGCGCAAGAATTATCTTATGGTCACTAAAAAAGGTGAAAAAGTAATAAAACAATATATGAAAATCTATTCGGAATTTATTAATGAAATCCAACAAGGTCTTACTGAAGCTGAATTGAAAATTTTTTATAAAGTAGTAGATCATTTTAAAAGCAAGGCTGAAAAATATTAATATTTTTTTAAATATATGGTTGTTATTAACAACTATTGTTATTGACAACATTAACAAGCTTGAAATAATGAACAATCCAGAAAGTGACAAAACAGCAATAAAAAAATCTAAAGTTTAAGGCAACAGTCAAATGCTGCTTATATATTTCTTATTTATTAACTAAAAGACAAAAAAATGAAAATAAACGAAAACATATATTTATTTGAAAAGATAAAAGGAGCTAACTCATATCTTTACATATCCGATAACAGTGAGATTTCTATAATAGACACAGGGATGCCTGGCAACGCGTTTAAAATTCTCAGTCAAATTTCTGAAATGAAAATATCCCTACAAAAGATTAAATATATAATCCTTACTCATTCGGATATCGACCATACGGGAAGTGTCGCTGATTTAAAAAATGCAACCGGAGCGCTCGTTGCCATTCATGAAAATGAAGTTCCTTATCTTTTGGGTGAAAAGAAGAAAAAACAAAAAGGAATTATTGGAGGAATGATTGGTTTAATCTTTAGGATACTATTAAAATTCATGAAGACTCAAAGCGTAATCCCCGATATTACTTTAAAAGAAGGTGATTTTATAGGTGGGCTAAAAGTAATTCCTTGTCCGGGACATACAGAAGGAAGCATTTCTTTATATAATGCAGAAACTGTTTTATTTTCAGGTGATGCAATTATAACCGATAAACATTCAAATATTAAAGGGTTTAATAATAGAGCTACTTCCGATACATCAGAAGCTGCAAACACAATAAATAAAATTAAACATTTAAAATTTGATGTATTACTTCCGGGACATGGCAGCCTGGTTTTAAAAAATGCGTCAGACAAACTTAGAGAGTTTGATAAAGTATGAGTTTCGATTTCAATACATCCTATTTATTTTTGCCATTATTCGGTTTTGCGATAGGACTTTTAGTATCCATGTTTGGCGGAGGCGGCGGTGGTCTCTATGTTCCTTTGCTTACCCTTTTATTTAATGTGCCTATTCAGGTTGCTGTTGCAACTTCACTGGTATCCATTATTCCAACAACCATATTTGGAGCTTATGCTCATCGCAAACAGGGTAATGTTAATATGCCAATAGGTCTCATTTTCGGTATAACAGGAATAATAGGCACTTTGTTTGGGGTGTATTTTTCAACATTAATACCATCTTTTATTCTAAGGAAACTTTTTGGAATACTTGCATTAATCATAGTTATTCCGGTACTTTTCAGAAGGAAGAAAAAAGAAAATAAATACTGCGATAATCTTGATGATTTGAAAATAATAAATCTAAAAAAGGTTTCTATAAGTTTAATCTTCGGTTTATTATCTGGAATAATGGCTGGTTTGTTTGGAGTTAGCGGAACACTTCCTGTCATTATAGGATTATATATACTTGGTTTTCCTGCAAACATGGTTATCGGAACTTCTGTTTTTGTTCTTTTTTTTAATGCAATTTCAGGTTTGTTCGGACACCTTGCAGTGGGTCATATCAATTTTATATTAATCATTTTATTAGGCGGCAGTGCAGCAATTGGAGCTTTGATAGCTCCCAGTTTATTGAAGAAGATAAAAACTGATGTTTTAGATAAAGTGTTCAAAATATTATTTATCAGTCTGACAATCCTTATGGGATTAATGATGATAATAAAATAAAATTTTAAACATTGGCAACCGGGAAAATAAATGACTATTCTGGACGCAGCCTCCTGATATTCTGTGACATGCTGAATTAAAGCCATCTAATTTGCCAACGCTGCACACTTAACTGACCAATTATCTAACTTTAGAATTATTCCAGATTACCTGAAAGTGGTTGATTTTATTGAGGAAATGAATGTTTTTTCTAAAATCACTTAAAGTTTGACTTTATGGAGTGTAAGAGTTTGTGGAGTCGGTCATTCCGGACTTAATTCTCCATCTACAGAGAGGTTGGAACTTCGACGCTTGAGCGTAAGTACTGGCATTGCAGGTAACGCCCCACGACCTAGCCCGCTGGTTAGCAACAGGCTTTTAAATTTATATTCATTGTTTAAGATTTGAAAATCTAAAGTATAAATGGGATTAATGCAGATACTTTCTGACTATATATCTTATAAGATTCTCCAAATTGTTCAATTAACCATTTATCTTCTAATCTTAATTTATATAATAAAACCGCGAACACTAAAATATCTGAAATCAAGCCACGTACCTCTCCTACAGCTATCGAAGTGCCTATAAATCCCAATATTAGACCGGTATAAATAGGGTGCCTAACTAATGCATACGGTCCATCTTTAATGAGTTGGTGATTATCCTTGATGGTTACAGCCTGGCTCCAATTTTTTCCTAAAAGTTTACGTGCCCAGACAGAAAATAGTAGACCTCCTGCTGTAAAGATGAAGCCTATCCCAAAAGACAAATAGCTATGCGAAAGAAATCTTATATTTAGTATTGGAATTGGGAATTTAGAAATCCATAAAAGCAATAATGCTAAAATTATTGACAAAGAACGAATCACTCTTGATAATGTTGATTCTGTGCGAATGGAAGATTTTACATCTTTTGCCATTAACCACCAATAAATAAAATAACTTATCCAAGTGACAAGAAAAAGATATTCATAAATATATTTCATATATATCTGAATTTAATGAACAAATCTAATATTTTTTTCATATTGTCTACCATTATTTATTCCTATGGGATAATCTAAAATACAATTTGCCACTTTTTTGCTTCCCGAACGATGTAGCCAGTCCGCTTACGACGCTTTGTATCTTTGGAACCCCTTCGAGGCCCAACCTTCTATCCTTGCATCTTCGACCGTCGCAAGCCTTCCATAGTGTGCTCACGGATTAATTAGCGGTCAAATTCCAAGCCGGAGTAATCTCCCCGTCTCATCTCGTTGATTGTTAAAAATATATTGCGGCCAACAAAAACCGGCAATGGGTGGTCAAGAATTACGTTTTTCCACTACTTTATGATACCCAGTTTTCTTTTCATATAGTCCGCCCAAACTCTGTAACATTCCGCATTAACATGGAGTGAATCGGATTCGAAAAAATCTTTACGCAATTTACCGTCATTATTATACATCAACTGCCTGATATCAATAAAACCTGTTTTTCGTCTTTTTTTGGTGAGTTGTTGTAGTAGCTTATTTGTTTCATTTTGAGTTGATAGATACTGGATTCTTGCGAAAGAAGGTTTAATTGACATGAAATAGATCATGGTTTTTGGGAACTCTCGATGAACTTCTTTAATAAATGTATCACACAAACAAACAAATTCAGTTGGACTTAGGCCTTCTACTAAATCGTTATCTCCCTCATAAACAATGATGGTACTTGGTTTATAGGGTAAAACAATATTATTGATGTAATAATTAAGGGCATTCATGGTGGAACCACCAAAACCACGTTGAATGACACTTATTTCTTTAAAATCAGCAGCCAAGTTTTCCCACTTTCTAATAGTTGAACTGCCTGTAAACAAAAATTCACCGGAAGGAGGAATTGAGATAGAATCATGTCTCAGAAAATCATTAATCTCTGATTCAAATCCAACAGGCGTTGTCCCTGAAATAAAATGGACAGACGGATTCGATTGAGAAAATGAAACATCATAAAACAGCAGGATTAGGATGACACAGAGAAAATATTGTTTCTTCATAACCAAAAAATTTCTTAAAATCTTCAAGCTCTGGGTTGCCAGTTAGGATTAACTTGTTTCGCTTCCCCAACTATGTTTCAGATATCAAAGTTACACTATATAGGGTTCTTATCTATTGGTTACTGTTTACAGCTTATTGTTAAACTGGGTTATTTTGCCATTTCCAAAGAAGGAAAACCTTATTCAGTACACTGATTTTCTGTAACATAAAGTAATAAAGCCATCTAATTTGCCGACGCTGCACACTCCTCTGACGAAATATCTAACCGCCAGTTCATCATAGATTTTGCGAAAGTGGTTTATTTTATTGAGAGTACGGATGGTTGGTAAATTAAATTTCACATCAAGCTCGTTTTAATCAATTTTTCATTTATTTCCTGATTTTTTACAAATATTCAGAATATCTTTACTCGAATCGGGGTTGATATTCATTTTTTGGGAAGAAATCATTTTATTTCTGTAGGGAATGTCGTTGCATAACCGCAGTGCTCTCTTTACCTGCTCTTTTATGTCACTACTGCTGTATAACATTCCATGATAATGGAAGAATTCTGCATTTTTTGTTTCGCACCCCGGAATGGGAGCAGTGTGTGAAACAGCTGTAGCACATGACAAAATTAAAACTCTCATATCAGCTTTTATTTTACATTATCGAACTAATGGTTTTAAAAATTATAAAAAAAACAGGAAGAAAATTCTCCCCGTTCTTACAGGTGTTTAATCAGCCAGTTAAAAATCATAATCGATCTCCAGGTCATTTTCAACCTTTGTAATACCAGTTGCATTCCAGGCAATCCGTTCAGCTTTTGCTTTATCATGCCATGAAGGAACAGTACCAGTCAAAGTCAATTTATGACCAGAAACATCAACTTTAATATTCGAATCATCTACAAACAAATTACGCCTGAGTGCACGTTCGATTTCTTTTTTATCGGCCTGATCTTCAGTTTCCCTGATGGTGACATTGTTTGTAACACCTCTTACGCCCAAAAGATTTGCTGCAATATTTTCTGCAGCTTCCTTCTGATAATTCTTTTCCACTTCGCCTTCGAGGGTTACCCATCCCTTTTCAACTTTCGCCTTTAATTTATTTTTTGGAATTCGCGAATTCCAATCAGCTACGCGTATTAATTCGCTGGCAATTTCGTGGTCTTCCTTTTTTCCAAAACTATTGTTAAACTTAACTTCAAGGTTTTCGACAACAACTTTTACCCCTTTTACGCTTTTAGCCGCATCTTCAGCTTCTGCTTTCTTGACATAACTGTCGACAGTTCCAGTTAAGGTCACAACGCCATTTTTAGCAATGACGCCAATTTCTGCTGCATTCAATAACGGTTCCCATTTTATGGCTTCCTGAACGTCCTTCTGTAATTCTTCATTTGTTTTCATAATTTTTTGATTTAAAGTGTGAATGTAATTTAATAACACCGCAAAAGTAAGGTAGGGACATTTCATCGCAGTTGTCCGAAATTCACAAATATTTGTCTTAAATTCATGAATATAAATGTAGTATCTGACTTATATTTGTATGCGTTTTTTTTAAATGACAAATGGTATGACGGTACCTCTGGAAAGCATCAATTCAATGCTTACCAAATTGGGTTATGAATGGCATTCGTCGGAATACTACATTTCATTACCCGACGAATACCTGCATAAAGATCCGGAATGCTTACCCTTCCGGCCTGATTTTTATGGACTTTTTCTTTGTGTTGAAGGATGGATGGATGTAAAAATCAACGGTAAGTTAATACATGTTGAACCCTACTACCTCTTTGCGCTAAGTCCTGACAACATTTTTCAAAGAAGTGAAGAAAGCCCTGATTGCAAGGGACGCGTACTTTTTTTTACAAAAGATTTCTTACTTAAAAATATTGTTACTTCTCATCAATTAAAGGCATTCCAATTTTTTACAAAAAATGAAGATACTTGTATTCAACTTAATAAAGAGGATGCTGAGCCTTTATTGCAACTGTACGAAATTCTCAAAGACAAAACGAATAAAGTTCATTTACCATATCATCATGAAATAATCAGAAGTCTTTTTTTTGCATATCTTTTTGAAGCATCAAAGATATACGAAAAGGGCCGGACATTAGTTCACCCAAAATTAACAAGAGAGGTAGAATTAAATTTTAAGTTTCAGGAACTTTTGGTTCAACATGATAAAATACAGCACAACCTTAAATTTTACGCGGATACACTGTTTATTACACCAAAATATTTAATTCACGCCATTAAAAATGCCTCAGGAAAATCTCCTGGCAAACTCATCGACGAAGCCATCGTAGAAGAAGCAAAAGTGCTTTTAAAAGGTACAAGTCAGAGCATTGCAATCATTGCAGAAGAGTTACATTTCAGCGACCAGGCATCATTCAGTAAGTTTTTCAAGAAACATACAGGTTTGACCCCACTATCCTATCGACGGGAATAATAAATCCTCTTTTTAAGAATTTCAGACAAATACTTGTGAATTTCGGACAACTGCGATGAAATGTCACTGCTGTACTTTTGTATTATCAAATTTTTAAACAATACAAAAATCTAAAACCATGGCAGAGAGACTTTCAGAATCACTGGCAAAATTGGCAGAAAAAACCAAAAGCCTGGAAGAAAAAATCCTTACAGCCCGCAAGGACTCCGAGGAAAAACTTACAAAAAGAATTGAGGAATCAAAAGCAGAACTTCAATTAA
>JBEKQA010000121.1:0-10096 GCA_049520195.1 Bacteroidales bacterium | reverse complement strand
TTGGTTTCGGAATTATGCTCATGTACGCTACTCACTTGATCAAATACACTTATTTCTCAAGAATATCCCAAATTGGATTAATCTTGACAGTTCCGTTATTATTAATAACCCTCTTGTCAGGAACAAATCTTAATGAAGCCAATCGCTGGCTTACCTTACCTGTAATAAATCTCACCTTTCAAAGTTCTGATGTCGCCAAGCTTTTCTTAATTATGTATCTGGCTCGAGTGCTCAGTAAAAAGCAGGAAGAAATTAAAAATTTCAGATCAGGTTTTTTACCTGTTATCATTCCTGCCATTTTAATTTGTACACTTATCTTACCTGCGAATTTTTCGACCGCAGCAATTTTATTTGTCACAAGTATAGTGTTGATCTTTATCGGCAGGATCTCACTGAAGTATATATTTTCCTTAATAGGTCTAGGTATCGTGGCTATTGTACTAATTTTCAGCCTTTCAAAAGCTGCACCGAATCTTTTCCCAAGAGGTGGAACCTGGATTAACCGGGTTGATCATTTCCTTAATAAAGAAAATGCAGATGAAGACGCAAACTACCAGGTAGAGCAGGCAAAGATTGCTATAGTTTCAGGTGGATTTTTTGGCAAATCACCTGGAAGAAGTACTCAACGGAATTTTTTACCTCACCCATATTCTGATTTCATTTTCGCCATCATTGTTGAAGAGTACGGAATCATTGGAGGCGCCTTTGTAGTTCTGTTATATTGTATTCTATTTTTCCGGATTGTAAGAATTACCACAAAATGTCATGGAAATTTTGGTGCTTTTCTATCAATTGGTATTGGATTTAGTCTGGTTTTTCAGGCGATGATTAATATGGCAGTAGCTGTTCATTTGTTCCCAGTTACTGGACAAACCTTACCATTAATCAGTATGGGAGGAACTTCAATTTGGTTTACATGTATATCTATTGGCATCATTTTAAGTGTTAGCAGACGAATTGACATTGAAACTCAAGATGGTACAGAAATCGAAATTCTTAGTGAGGGAACCTTTGAACCAGCAATAAACTAATGAATAATTCTGAAATATGACCAGGGCCATTATTAGCGGAGGAGGAACAGGTGGACACATATTTCCTGCAATTGCAATCGCGGATGCACTAAAAACCCTTGATCCGGGGAGTGAGATTCTTTTCATCGGGGCAAAAGGTAGAATGGAAATGGAAAAAGTGCCAAGAGCAGGTTATCAGATACAAGGTCTCTGGATTAGTGGCCTCCAACGCAGGCTTACCATAAAGAACTTGGTTTTCCCAGTTAAGGTCATCTCCAGCATGATCAAGGCTGACAGAATCCTTTCCAAGTTCAACCCTGATGTAGTAATTGGAGTGGGAGGTTATGCAAGTGGTCCAACATTAAGGGCTGCAGTAAGAAGAAAGATCCCAACCTTAATCCAGGAGCAGAACTCTTTTCCTGGAATAACAAATAAAATACTTGGCAGGAAGGTGGATAAGATCTGTGTAGCTTATGAAAGTATGGAACGTTTTTTCCCTTCGGATAAAATTATTCTTACAGGTAATCCTGTAAGACGAGATATTACAACAATCGTTGATAAAACCGATGCAATTCAATATTTTCACCTTAAAAATGATAAAAAAGTAGTGTTGATTATTGGTGGAAGTCTTGGTGCCGGAACCATTAATAAAAGCGTTTTACACTATCTTGACCAACAGGAAGAAGAATCTTCAGTTCAATTATTATGGCAAACAGGAAAACAATACTTCAATTTTCTTAGTTCGAATCAGAAAATCCAGAAACTGAATGATGTTTTTATTCATCCTTTCATAGACAGGATGGACCTAGCTTATTCAGCTGCGGATATTATTGTATCTCGTGCCGGGGCAATTGCTATTTCTGAATTATGTATCATTGGGAAACCGGCTATTCTAATACCTTCCCCAAATGTTGCAGAAGACCATCAAACAAAAAATGCAGAAGCACTTGTGAAGAAATCTGCAGCTTTGATGCTCCGCGATAATGAATCTGAGGAAAAACTTTTTACACTGGTTAAAACCTTGACAAATGACTTAGATCTGCAGGAAAAACTGAGCAGAAATATACAAGCCATGGCCTCTCCCGAAGCTGCTAGTATTATAGCGATCGAAGCGATGAAGCTGATTGGGAAAAAAGAATAAAATCAAAATGAATATTCATAAATATAATTCTGTATATTTTTTAGGGATCGGAGGAATTGGGATGAGCTCCCTCGCTCGGTATTTTCACAAACTCGGAGTAAAGGTGGCAGGATATGATAAAACTCCAACGAGCCTGACCAGAATGCTTATCAAAGAAGGAATCCTTGTTCATTTTGAAGAAAACACTGACTTTATACCAAAAAACGCTGATCTGGTAATCTATACGCCTGCAATTCCCAAGGATCATCAAGAACTTCGATTTGTGATGGAAAATGGATTTCAACTGAAAAAACGTTCTGAAGTACTGGGTATGATAACAAGGGATGCAAAAACTATTGCTGTTGCGGGGACTCATGGGAAAACTACGATCACTACAATGATTACCCATATTCTTAAGACTGTGGAAATAGACTGCATAGGCTTTTTAGGGGGTATCTCTAAAAATTACCATTCGAATTTGGTAATATCTGGATCATTAAACAAAATATCTGAAACTGATCCATCTTACTTTATTGTTGAGGCTGACGAATTTGACCGCTCGTTTCTACAGCTTTACCCTGATGTTGCTGTAATTACTTCAGCCGATGCTGATCATCTTGACATCTACGAAAATATTCAGAATGTCCGTCTTTCTTTTGGAGAGTTCACAACTCATTTGAGAACAGGGGGCAGTTTAATCATGAAAAGAGGAACAAATATTGTACCTGAAAAAACTGATAACTACGAAATACTCACTTATCATCCTGATGGTGATGCTGACTTTTATCCTGAAAAGATTCGCATGGAAAATAGTTTGTACATTTTTGATTTGAAGACGCCATCAGGAATAATCCACGATATTAAACTAGGGTTACCTGGTAAATTCAATCTTGAAAATGCTCTTGCTGCCTCAGCTGTAGCTTATTCTATCGGAATAATGGAAGACGTGATAAGAAAAGCAATGTTAACATTTAATGGGGTCGAACGTCGCTTTGATTTTCAGGTTATTAAAGAAGATTTTGTCTACATCGATGACTATGCACATCATCCTGAAGAGTTAAAAGCCTGCATTCATGCAGTTAAAGAAATTTATCCATCCAAGAAGTTAACAGGAGTGTTTCAGCCGCATCTTTTTACCCGTACTCGTGATTTTGCAGATGAATTTGCCCGTAGTCTCGAATTACTGGATGAACTTATTCTTCTTGAGATATATCCAGCAAGGGAAAAGCAAATTCCGGGTATTGATTCGGACATGTTGCTACAAAAGGTCCATCTTCAAAACAAGAAAATATGCAACAAAGATGTTCTTCTTGAGGTGCTAAACCAAGAAAAGCCAGAAGTTTTGTTGACTTTAGGAGCCGGCGATATTGATCAAATGGTAAAACCAATTAGGGAATTTTTTAGAAATAAGAAATAAAAGGAAATGAAGAAATTCCTGAAAATACTTGAAATTACGACTTGGGTGCTTATGACCAGTGGTTTGTTCTTTATGTTAGGATTTACTACAGCCGAACACAACACTAATATATGTAAAAAATATATAATCCATATCAACTATGGGAAAGCAGATATTCTTGTGACTGAATCAGATATCTATAACCTGGTTAAATCAACTGGAAATCTTATTAAGGGTCAGCAATTGGGGGCTATCGATTTCGAGCAAATTGAACGTGCAATCAAGCACCAACCTTATGTCAAAGATGCACAAGCTTTTATGACACTCGACGGTGTTGTCGAAATCGATGTTATTCAACGACAGCCAATCTTAAGAATCTTTAATGAAAAACATGAAAGCTTCTATCTTGATGGTCTTGGCAATCTTCTTCCATTGAATCCTGCTTTCTCTGCACGTGTGCTCGTAGCTACAGGATCCATCGGGGAATCCTTTTCAAAGACCGCTTGTTATCTTACCGACTCGATCCGAAGGAATGATTCTTTATCATATCACTCTGTGATGATCAATCTTTATAAGCTATCTACATATATAACAGAAGATAAGTTTTTAAAGGCTCAGATTGAACAGATCTATGTTGACCCAAATGGTGAATTCGAATTAATCCCAAGAATAGGCAGTCACCTTATATTAATTGGAGGAGCAGAAAACCTTGAGGACAAATTTGAACGCTTATTTGTTTTTTACAAATACGGATTAAGTAAAACAGGATGGACCAAATACAATACTATTAATATAAAATTTAAAAATCAGGTTGTTTGTTCAAAAATTTAAATCGAATATGAAAACATCAGAAATCATAGTAGGATTAGATATTGGCACTACAAAGATCGCAGTCATTGTCGGTCACAAGAACGAATTTGGAAAGATCCAGATTCTGGGATATGGAAAGGTCCCTTCTATAGGAGTAAAAAGAGGAGTAGTTTCTAATATTGAAAACACTGTCCAATCGATCAAGGATGCAATCAGGGAGGCTTCTCAGAAATCAGGTGTAGATATTCGGTACGTAAATGTCGGAATTGCAGGTCAGCACATAAAGAGCCTGCAACATCATGGCAGTGTAATCCGTAAGGACAGTGAAACTGAAATCAGCCAGGAGGAAATAGAGAATCTTGTAAACAGCATGTATAATCTGAATATGAATCCTGGTGAGGAAATAATCGAGGTTATCCCGCAACAATTCAGTCTCAATGGTGATATTGTTGATAAGTCCCCGAAAGGGATGATGGGAAGTTCTTTGGAAGCAAATTTTCACATAATTGTTGGACAGACTGCTGCAGCAAAAAATATTTATAAATGCGTAAGGAAAGCTGACCTTGAAGTTGTCGATCTGATCTTAGAGCCAATAGCTTCGGCCGAAGCAGTATTGAGCGAAGAAGAAAAAGAAGCAGGAGTCGTTCTTGTGGATATCGGTGGCGGCACATCCGATATCGCTATTTTTCATGAAGGTATAATCAGGCATACGGCCGTTATTCCACTTGGTGGAAATATAATTACTGAAGATGTAAAAGAAGGATGTTCTATCATCAAGAAGCACGCAGAAGAACTAAAAGTTAAATTCGGATCCGCCTTGGCTAGCGAAAACCGGGATGAAGAGATCGTCGCGATTCCAGGCTTAAGAGGAAGACCTCCAAAGGAAATCAGTATCCGTAACCTGGCAAATATTATCCAGGCAAGAATGGAAGAAATTATAGAATATATCTACTTTGAAATCAAAAATTCTGGTTATGAGAAAAAACTTATTGGTGGAATTGTGCTGACTGGGGGTGGTGCTTTGATGAAACACATCGCTCAATTGACTGAATTCAAAACCGGTATGGATACTCGAATCGGTTATCCAAACGAGCACCTGGCAAACGATGTTCCGGAGGAAATGGCCAGTCCAATGTATGCAACAGGTATTGGACTCGTCATTGTCGGTATAGAACGCTATGAAAAGGAAAAAGAAAAAATGAAACCTCCGGTTATCGAAGAAATAACTGAACCTGAGGAAAATACTGGAAAAAGTAAGAAAAGCAAAGAGAAAAAACAGAAGGATACTGAAAAGTCCGGGAAAAAATTCACCGAATCATTTATTGAAAAAATCCAAAAATGGTTTGATGAAGAAAATGAGTAAAAATTGCTATTAACAATCATCCTGTTGATAAAAAAAATACTTGTCCATTTTTCATGCAATCTTTCTCTATAATTTTAAAAAGCTAAAACCCCATCCTATGTTAAAATTTGATTTACCTAAGAACCAATCTTCATTAATAAAAGTAATAGGTGTCGGCGGCGGTGGTAGCAATGCCGTGACACATATGTTCAGACAGGGTATAAAAGGTGTTGACTTTATCATCTGCAACACAGATGTACAAGCAATGGAATCCAGTCCGGTTCCTACAAAGATACCACTGGGGGCAAATCTTACAGGAGGTCTTGGTGCAGGAGCTGTTCCTTCTATCGGAAAAAATGCAGCACTTGAGAACATTCAGGATTTAAAGAATATTCTTGAGAAAGGAACAAAGATGCTGTTTATCACCGCAGGAATGGGCGGGGGCACAGGAACAGGGGCAGCACCTGTAATTGCCAGCGTTTCTAAAGAGCTGGGAATTCTTACTGTTGGCATCGTGACTATGCCTTTCTCATTCGAGGGAAGAAAACGTAATCAACATGCAGAACAAGGTATTAATGAGATGAAGAAATATGTTGATGCCTTATTAATTATCTGTAATGATAAGTTGCGGGATCTCTTCGGAGATCAACGTCTCTCTGCCGCTTTTGGTCATGCGGATGATGTGTTGACTACCGCGGCCAAAGGAATTGCTGAAATCATCACTGTTACGGGGTACATCAATGTCGATTTTGAAGATGTAAAGACGGTAATGAAAGACAGTGGTGTTGCAATTATGGGCTCAGGGCGTGCAAATGGTGAGAATCGTGCAATACGTGCAATTGAGATGGCATTGAATTCACCTTTACTAAACGACAATAACATTGAAGGATGTAATAATCTTTTACTGTATATTACTTCGGGTAAAGATGAAATAACAATGGATGAAGTGACAGAAATCACAGATTATATCCAGGAAAAAACTAAAAACTCAGCGGAAGTTATATGGGGAAATGGCATTGATGAATCCCTGGAAGATAATATCTCTGTCACAATTATTGCAACAGGGTTCGATGAAGATCACAAAAGGAAACCCCAACTGGGAGAAAAACCGTTTGTCGTAATGCCTCTTTATGAACAAGAAATAAAGGTAAAACCTCTGGAAACTCAAATAGTACAAGTTGAGGATACAGCTTCTATGGAACATAAGAATGAAGATGAAATACACACAGTCAATCAGGAACCTGAGTTTTCAGAAGAAGATGTTCCTGAAGAAAATAAACCCAATAGAACCATAATCTTCAATATAGAATCTCAGGAGACAGAATTTCATCGGGTCATAAAGGAGGAACCTGCTGAAGAGAGAAGATATGAAAATAAAGAGATTGAAATTCCTGTTTCTGAGGTTCATTTCCAGCCATCGGTTAAACCCGTTCAAAGACCCGATACTGAAGTACAGAAGGATCAACCCGAGATGGAAAAGATGATGAATGACCGGGTTCAAAAATTAAGAGCTTTAAGCGAAAAACTCAAAACCCATCCTCCTTTGGAAACCCATCTGGCTGAAATTGAAAATATCCCGGCATACAAGCGTAGAAATATTGAACTTTCTGATGTACAACCTTCCTCAGAATCCCAGGTTCAACTCTACACAGTTTCAGATAAAGATAAAAATATGGAACTCAAAAAAGAGAATTCTTTCCTGAATAATAATGTAGATTAATTATGGAATTGGAAAAACAGATCAACAACGACATTAAAAATGCGATGCTTGCGAGAGATCCCGAAAAGCTGGAAGCTCTTCGTGCAATTAAAGCAGCGCTATTACTTGAAAAAACCAAAGAAGGAACCACAGGAGAAATACCGGAATCAGTTGAGCTTAAACTTCTTCAGAAGTTGGTAAAGCAACGCAGGGAATCAGCTGATATTTATGCTGCAGCAAATCGCGAGGACCTCGCAAAAAAAGAAAGGTTTGAAGCTTCTATTATTGAGAAGTACCTGCCGCAGCAGATGGATGAAACTGAATTGACTGAAAAGATCAGACAAATCATTACTGAAACCAACGCAACATCCATCAAAGACATGGGAAAGGTAATGGGAATCGCATCAAAAACTTTGGCAGGTAAGGCAGATAATAAAATGGTTTCTGAAATCGTGAAGAAGCTTCTCGGTACCTGATCAAATGAATTTCTTTATTAACGATTCTATAATTCAATGCCGCTTACAGATTTAAACTATCAAAGTTTCTCCTCGCCTGTTTCTCTTTAAATCTTTCTATTATTCCGGCAAGGAAACATGTCAGTTTCCAGAAATATTTCCACTTCCCTAATCCATTGCGAACATCTGCATACCAACGTTCTCCCCGAAGGATTTTACCAAATGCCCTCCAGGCCCGGTCCTCTTTCCGTACAAATAAATGAATTTTCAAAGGAACGATATTAAATATATGTTTAATCCGGTCCGCTTCCAGTAATTCTGTCATCAATTCCTCATTGACTCTTTCAGAATAAACATCAAGTGATTTTATTTTGCCCGATATATAATCACAACAGGCCTCTGCTGCGAGCTTTCCGCTTCTGACTGCATAATAAATTCCTTCACCTGTTAACGGATCACCCAATCCAGCGGAATCACCAGCTACAAGGACAAGCTTATTTTGAAAACCGGACTTCTTTGTTCGTACAGGAATAGGCCAGGCTGACTTTGAAATTACTTTTTGAAAATGGATACCCTCACCAGAAGCATCAGCAGAATCAAGAGATATTGATTCCATAAATTGATCATAATACGGCATCATTATTTTTGACAATGTGGAGGGCCCTCCTACTCCGATTGAAAAATGGTCTTTCTTTGGAAAAACCCAGGCATACCCTCCTGGAATTGTTCCCCAGTCTAAAAATACTGTGCCTGAAAACCGGTTTAAATCTTCGAGGGTGGCTGTAACTTCCGCCTCCCAGGCTAATCCCATCTTTATGTGACCATTCAAGCCGGCAGTACGGGAAACGATTCCAGTAACTCCCTCTGCTCCAATCAACAGCCGGGAGAGAAATTGACCATTATCAGTTATTACACTAACCCCGGAACTATCTTGTTTAAACGATCTTACCTGCTCTCCCATTTTCAATTTGGCTCCTGCATCTATAGCTTGCTGAAGCAAGAATGCATCTAGATTGTTTCGCATGGCGCAGTACATCAAAGGGGTCGGAGAATATCTTGTAAAAACATCAGAATAATTATGCGAAAATCGAAATGAATGGATAGTAGTTTCGATTACGGATGTCAGGTCAAAAGGTATCTCGCCGAGGATTTTATAGGTCAGACCGCCTCCGCAAACTTTATACCTTGGAAAGAAGTTCTTTTCGAGAATGATAACCCGGACTCCTTGAGTAGCGAGGACATAAGACGCCATCGAACCGGCAGGACCTGCGCCAACAACTATTACATCTGCATCATAAACCATCAGAGAAGGGCAAGGACCTCTTTCAGAAGTTTATCTTTATTTATGGGTACTACACCGACTTCCTCGCAAACTAATCCCCCGGCAAGGTTTGAGATGTAAGCAACTTCATAAGGAGAGCACTTTCTGGCCAAGCAAAGGGATGCAACGCTGATTACGGTATCGCCGGCACCTGAAACATCGGAAATGGAACGAACATGTGCCGGTATAAAGAAACTTTTTTCATCAATTGTATCTTTCATACTCATCATGATACCATGTTCAGATAAGGTTGTAAGGATATATTGACAATGAAGTTTCTCTCTTAAGGTTTGTGCAGCAGATAATAACATTTCACGGTCGTTGTTATCAAACTCAACCTTCATACCCTCTTTCATTTCCTTAAGGTTGGGCTTGAATAACGTTACACCTGTAAAATTGTAAAAATTCTTTTTCTTCGGATCAACTGAAACCGGGATCTTCAATTTTGTAGCACGTTCTATAACCTTGTTAATAAGGATCGAATCGATGACTCCTTTATTGTAATCCTGGAAAATAATGCCATCTATTTTTTCCTTTGACAGAATATTTTCAATCTTTCCAAGAAGATTAATCCGATCTTGTTCAGAAAGATCATGTTCCACTTCCTCATCTACCCTAAGCATTTGTGTGCTATTACCGAAGATCCGGAATTTTGTAGTCGTAATTCTATCGGGACTCTGGAGGATCCCATAGGTTGGAATTCTTTCCTTCTTGAGTAGCTCCAGAAAGTTGATTCCTTTACTATCGTCCCCAATTACTGAACAAAGAACCGGTTTCGCCCCCAAGCTTTTTATATTCATGGCGACATTGGCGGCCCCTCCCATTCGGTTTTCCCGCTTTTTCAAAGCAACAATTGGAATAGGAGCTTCAGGCGAGATACGTTCAACTTTACCCCATAAATAGGAATCCAGCATCACATCTCCTATGATCATGATGGTAAGCT
>JBEKQA010000120.1:0-11454 GCA_049520195.1 Bacteroidales bacterium | reverse complement strand
GTCCATTGTGATGATTCATACAATCATCAGGCCAGTTTCTCAAATATCGTCACAGAGGTTCATCTTGATGATGGTGCTTTTCTGGATCATTATAAGCTTCAGAATCTGAATAATGATTCTACCTTGATCAGCAATACTGTGTTCCAGCTTGAAAAAACTGCAGAACTTGTTTCAAATTTTATTACGCTGAATGGAGGAATGCTGCGAAATAATACGACCATCCTCTTTAATGGCCCGCACGGAATTGCCAGTGTCTACGGTCTTTACCTGATGGATCGCAAACAACATGTTGATAATCACCTATATGTTGATCATGCTGTTCCCAACTGCACGAGCGTCGAACTGTTCAAAGGTATTTTGGATGAAAATGCTTCCGGCGTTTTTAACGGTCATGTATATGTTCGTAAAGATGCTCAGAAAACAAATGCATACCAGGGAAACAGGAACATTTTGCTCACTGATACCGCTAAGGTAAATTCAAAGCCTTTCCTGGAGATCTATGCCGATAATGTTAAATGTAGTCATGGGTCAACGACAGGCCAGCTTGATCCAGAAGCGTTGTTCTATCTAATGCAGCGTGGAATAGGTCCCGAAAGTGCGAGGATGTTGCTGATGGTTGCAGGGTGAATTACAGATCTGTGAACAATGTGTTCTTCACTGTAATACTCCAGAACATCCAATTGATTTTAATATTGATTTGAGTAAGATCTGAAAAAAGAAAATTTAAATAATAGAAGTGCATTCATAGTAAGGAGTTGTCAATGACAGATTTCCCGGTCCAAAAAATAAGAGAAGATTTTCCGATTCTTCACCAGTTGATAAATAATCACCCACTGGTTTATTTCGACAACGCAGCTTCAACGCAGAAACCACTCCAGGTAATTAACGCTATAACTGGATATTACGAAACAGATAACTGCAACATCCATAGGGGAGTGCATTTTTTAAGCCAAAGGGCGACAGAAACATTTGAAGATACTCGAAAATTGGTCCAGCGGTTTATCAATGCTGCATCTTCAAATGAGATCATTTTCACTAAAGGAACTACTGAATCTATAAATCTTGTCGCCTCTTCTTTCGGGAAAAAATATCTTTCACTGGGAGATGAAGTCTTGATTTCCATTATGGAGCATCATTCGAACTTAGTTCCCTGGCAACAGGTTTGCCTTGAAAGAGATGCAAAGATCAGATATATTCCGATCCATGAGAATGGCGAGTTGGATATGAATGCTTTCAGGCACCTTGTGAATGAAAAGACAAAACTGGTTGCCGTTACGCATGTCTCCAATGTGCTGGGCACCATAAATCCTGTAAAAGAGATCATAACCTATGCACATTCTTACAATATTCCTGTTTTGATAGATGGCGCGCAGTCGATTGCTCACGTAGGAGCCGATATGCACGACCTCGATTGTGATTTTTATTGCTTTTCAGGCCATAAAATGTATGCTCCGATGGGGATCGGTGTTCTTTACGGAAAGGAAAAATTTCTTGAAGAACTGCCACCTTATCAGTTTGGTGGTGAAATGATTAAAACTGTCCACACCGATTATACGACTTTTAATGATCTTCCATTTAAATTTGAAGCCGGTACCCCTAACGTTGAAGGAGTTTACGGTTTGCATGCCGCAATTCTTTACCTTCAGAATCTGGGCTTGGAAAATATCAGGAATTACGAGGAGGAGATCCTGAGGTACGCTACGGATAAGATGAACAAAATGAATGATATCCGTATTATCGGTACGGCTAAGGATAAAACCAGCCTGATTTCTTTTCTTATCGGTATAATCCATCCTTATGATGCAGGTGTTATCATCGATAAATTGGGGATCGCTGTGAGAACCGGTCATCATTGTGCTATGCCTCTGATTGAGTGGTACAAGATTCCTGCAACAGTCAGGGCTTCCTTTACATTTTACAATACAAAGGAAGAGATTGATCTGTTAATGGATGCAATAATTAAGGTAAAACAGATGTTTGGATAATAAATTCGACCGGGTAAAGCATTAAAAATTATGACAATTTCAGAGATACAGGAACAGGTTGTTTCCGAATTTTCACTTTTCGATGATTGGCTTGATAAATATAACTACCTCATAGAGCTTGGGAAATCCGTTCCAGTCATCAATGAAGCATATAAAACTGATCAGTATGTGATAACTGGCTGTCAGTCAAAGGTCTGGCTTCATGCTGATTTTAGGGATGGGAAGATATTCTTTACTGCCGACAGCGATGCAATCATCACAAAAGGAATAGTTAACCTATTAATACGCGTATTATCAGGTCATTCTCCTGATGATATTCTAAATGCAGATATGGATTTTGTTGAAAAGATCGGATTGCGTGAACATCTTTCTCCCACAAGGTCAAATGGTCTGACTTCTATGATTAAGCAGATGAAGTTTTACGCCCTCGCCTTCAAGACAAAGTCGGCAGCAGGTAACTGATCCTATTTCTCGGTAGGATCAATAGTACCGGCATCACGCGTGATCGTATCCGGCAGGAAATAAGGAGCATGTTGCTGAATGATTAATGCCATTTTATCCCGCTGCCTTGTGTTTTCAGTGATAGCATCTTCATAGGCATCACTGTATGCTTTTCCCGCTGCCATTTCTCGCCTTTCCATGAGTTCAGTCGCAATTGAATATTCAGTTTCCTCACAGGAAATCTGTCCGTCAATCCATATTTCCTTCGAAGGGATAAAATGACATGACAAGTCGTTTCCACTGAACCCGAAATCCGGGAATATATTCTTCCTGACAAGGTAACCGTCAACAATCCAGATACTTATCCCCTCTCTTATGCCTATCGGTAATCTGTAGATATTTTGTAACTTTATGCTGTCGGGAATTTCCTTAATTTCCTTAATATTATCATGATCGGTAACTGCAACCTTCCCGAGGGAAGATTCATGTGCCTTGCAGATCATGTCATAAAACCTGCGGGTCATTACTTCAAGCTGTAGCGATGAATCATGGGATTTCAGATATGTCCAGCCAAATTTTGCCATCAAGTGACGCTCATTCATCTCATGGATCAATGTCATTTCAAATTCCTCACACGAAAGAGCATTGTCAATCCATATCTCCCCTTTAGGGGTGAAAGGATATCTCTGTTCATTCCCTCCATATAGAAATGAATTATATATATAATGACGAACTTTATATCCATCAACTATCCATACATTATATCCTTCCCTCTTTCCCCAATAATACCTGTAGATACCATCTATACTTTTTCTACTAGTGCAACTTAAAAGAAGAATAATGATGAAGCTGTAAATAATAAAATGTCTTAGTTTCATGTTTATAACTTAAGGTTTCAAAGTTAAATCATTTGCCATTAATTTATGAACAGTTATTATAGGTAAATTTGTATTCTCATTGAACTTCCATGACTTTTACTCAGATTGTTAAGCAATTCAAATTCGGTATTGCAAGTGTACTCATTTTTGTGCTCATCGAGAATGTAGCATGGATTGTTGAGCCGACTTTTTTTGGTTCATTGCTGGATGCCCTTATAGATCATTTCTACAATAAAGAGGTTATTAATTATTACTCACCCTTGTTCATCTGGATTTTTATTTATCTGGTGAATGTTCTTGGAGGAACTATGAGCAGGCTTTTAAGTGGAAGAGTTTATTCAAGAATGTATGCTGACATTGCAACTCGGGTAATTGTCAATTCACAAAAACAAGGGCATGCAGCTTCTAAGATCCTTGCAAGAGCAGAACTAGCCAGGGAATACATCGTATTTTTTAAAGAGCGTCTGCCGGAAGTAAGTTGGCAGTTTTTCGCAACAGGTGGCGGTGTGATTGCCTTGTTCTTTTATGACTGGCGGATAGCTGCAGTGGCTTTCCTTGTGATTTTTCCTGTGGTTTTTATAAATAATATATACAGGCGCAATGTAGTAACTCTTCAGAAGGATATTCATGACACCCGCGAAGATCTTTACCGTCTCGTGGATGAGCAAAATACTTCAAAGATTCATCAGTATTATCATGATATGGTTCCCCCTCAGCAAAAGATCGCAAAGTGGAATTCAATTGATTATGCTGTGATCAAAGTTTTGCTGATGATCATTTTCATTGTTGTACTTTTTATCTGCGTTGACGTGGATAATTTCTCAACTGGAAAGGTCTATGCCATAGTATCTTATATCTGGACATTTATAGCTTCTACCGAGTATCTCCCTGGCTTGATGGAAAGCCTTACTTCTCTTAAAGATCTTAGTACCCGGCTGAAGGAGGAAGACGTTTAGGAGTATTGGAAAGAGATCGGATTTCGAAATCCTTTTAAAGATCTTTTTCATTTCTGAAAATTAAAGCTAATTTTACAGATAAATTTGAATCTACTATACTGGAAGAAAATCAGACAAATAAGCTTCGTTCACTCGATAAAGCAACTTTCGAATCCCTGTTTCGAATCGAATTCAAGGGATTGGCTTATTTTGCCCTTCAATACACGAAAGATCTGGATACAGCCCGTGAAATAACCCAGGAAGCCTTTATTAGCCTGTGGGAGAAAAGAGAAACAATCGACCTGTCAAAACCGGTAAAGACTTATCTTACCACCAGTGTGCGCAACAAGTGCCTGAATTGGCTCCGGGATAACAAGAAATTTAATAGAGATATATTAGACATAGAAGGCTTGCTTTCAGATAGAATTTATATTCCTACCGACCGGCTTGTTGAATCTGAGATCAGGGTAAAAATTATCAGTGCCATTGAAGAACTTCCCGAAAAATGCAGGGAAATATTTGTACTAAACCGGAATGAAAACCTTAAATATCAGGAGATTGCAAATCGACTACAGATTTCTGTCAAAACAGTCGAAACACAGATGTCAAAAGCGCTTCAACACATGAGAAACCGATTAGAAGAATT
This sequence comes from Bacteroidales bacterium, assembly GCA_049520195.1. GTDB lineage: Bacteria > Bacteroidota > Bacteroidia > Bacteroidales > FEN-979 > FEN-979. The sequence continues at coordinate 6,569 of JBEKQA010000120.1, read as the reverse complement.
TCTAAAATGAAATTAAAAATAATTTTAATTTTGGCATAAGGGTAAAAGCCCGTCTGAGTGTAATAACGTTAGCATAATTATGGAAACAGATCACACATATCCCATCGATCTCATCACACTTTACCTGGCCGGAGAAGCTGGCGGTGACGATCTGGTTTTCCTGGAATCCTGGTTGAAGGCCGATCCCGGGAACAGGAAGATATTTGAGGATTATCGCCAGACCTGGCTTGAGATGGAAAAAATCAGAGTGGATAAAGATTTGGAAACAGACAAAGAATGGAATGAGCTTCAGCAAAAGCTTTTCTTTGAAGAAAAACCAAAGCAGGGAAGGATCATCAGCTTTTATTACAACAAAATGCTGAGAGTCGCTGCCATCATTCTTTTACTGGTCGTTCCTTCAATTTTTCTTATATGGCACTTTATCCGTCCTGAACAGAAACAGTTGGATGCTAGTTTAGCCATCAAAGCAGGACAACTTCCCGATGGAACGTCAGTGACCTTGAATAAAGGAACGACTCTCGAATATCCTGCTGTTTTCAGGGGAAATAAAAGAAATATAACACTAAAAGGTGAAGCATTTTTCGAGGTAAAGCATGATGAATCAAAACCATTCATTGTTAACAACCGGAACGTCAGGGTAGAGGTCTTGGGTACTTCTTTCTATGTCAACACCAATGCCCCGAATAATACTATAGAGGTCGTTCTGAATAGCGGTTCGGTGGCAGTTTATTTTGATGATAATAAGAAGAATTGCCTGTTCCTTTCTCCTGGCGAAAAAGCTGAGATCAATCCTGATCAGGAAAAGATGAGCAAAGATGTCAACACCGATCCAAATTACAGATCCTGGATGACCCACCATTTCATTTATAACAATGAACCACTTGCTGTTATCATTGCAGACCTGAATAAAGTCTACCATTCAAATCTGAGAATTATTACACCTTCCACCTCAAAGTGTCTCGTAACAGCAACATTTGATCATCAATCCTTGGAATCTGTCCTGCATGTCTTAAAGGCAACTCTTTATCTGAATATCAATGATCATGGTTCTTGGATTGAAATTTCTGGTAAAAATTGTAATTAATTCTTTATTCGGCCATCATTGGAAATCAGGAAGCTCATACCCCTTTTCTTATTCTGTTTTATTGTATCCTCCAATTCCCTTTTTTCTCAGGATCTGGAGAAAAAGATCACAATTATATCCAGAGATCAATCTCTTGGAGATCTGATCCACAAGATCGGGGATGAAGGAAAGATTTATTTTTCATATAACCCTCAAAACCTTCCTCTCGATCTTAAAATAACTATTAAAGCAAAAAATAAACCCATACGGGAAATTCTTGACATCGTTCTGAAGAAAAACGGAATTACTTATTTCATCATTGAAAATCAGGTCGTTCTGAAAATGATTAGGAATGAAGAGATTGGAAAAACAAAAGAAAAGATCACGACCTTAGGAAAACACACCATTTCAGGTTACCTGAAAGATAAAGCAACCGGTGAAGTCCTGATCGGCGCCAATGTTTACCTTCACGATCTTCATCTTGGAACCACTACTAACGGCTATGGCTTTTATTCAATTACCTTACCGGCAAATACTTATCAACTGACATTCTCTTATATAGGCTATAAAGATATTCAAATGACAATCGATCTTAGGAAAGATAAAGTAGCTACTATCGAAATGGAAGAAACCAGTCTCCCGATTAAGGAAGTCGAAATCCAGGGAAAGAACAAACTGGAAGAAACCAGGAACAATTCTTTGGATGTATTCAGGTTTTCATCTAAAACACTGTCCCAATTACCTGGATTTGCAGGCGATCTCGATATTATCAAATCATTACAGGCAGTTCCTGGTGTGGTATCCTATGGCGACGGCTCTTCCTTGTTCTATGTCCGCGGAGGGAACAGCGATCAAAACCTCATCCTTATCGATGAAGCCCCAATTTATAATCCTTCACACCTGTTTGGATTCTTTTCTGTCCTGTCACCTGATGCAATCAATGACATGACTGTTTTTAAAGGTGGTTTTCCTGCAAGATACGGTGGCAGGTTATCCTCTGTCATTGATATTAAAGCCAGAGAAGGCAACATGAAACGGTTCAGTTTTTCTGGAAATATTGGCCCATATGCTTCAGAATTGACGCTCGAAGGGCCAATAATCAAAGATCGGCTTTCTTTTCTTGTCTCAGGAAGAATGTCTACACTGAATTGGCTGAATGATATTCATACTTCTCTGAAATCATTTAACATTCTTTTTTATGATTTTAACGCTAAAGTCAACTTTAAACTGAATAACAACAATCGTTTCTACCTGACTTTCTTTTATGGCTTTGATCATTTCGGACAAACCAACGAATCTACTTATCCTACTTCAGGAATGGGATGGGATAATCTGGCAGGAACATTCAGATGGACACATATTTTCAACAGTAAATTATTTTCGAATACGACCATCTGTTACAGCCGTTATCAATACTACCTTTATATAAATAATGAGCAAAAAGATATCTGGAATTCAGATATTGATGGTTTGAGCCTTAAATCGGATTTTACATGGTATCTTAATCCAAAGAACACAATTCACACAGGTTTCGAGGTTGCCAACCACAATTCTAATCCCGGAAACGTAAGTCTGCCCAATGATCAGACTGATCCTTCCGCCTATCCTATTGCCAGGTACCATTCTATGGAATATGATTTTTACCTTGGAAATGATCAATCTTTTGGGAAAAGACTGTCTGTAGGTTATGGGATCAGGTTACCGATTTGGCAGGATATGGGCCCGACAACAGTCTTCCAGTTCGACGCAAATCACAACTTAATAGATTCTTCGAGAATCTCAAATCTGTCAGCATATGCAACATTTTTTGAGCCTGAACCCAGGATTGATATTCGTTTTTTGCTTAACGATTATTCATCTCTTAAAGCCAATTATAGCAGAACTGCTCAGTTTTTTCAGGTTCTTTCCAGTTCAGTGAGTCCTTTTACTTCACTGGAGGTTTGGGCCCCCAGTGGTCCTAATATTAAACCACAGAAATCTGATCAGTTTTCCCTTGGGTACTTTACTCAATTGTTTCGGACTAATCTGAATTTTTCGGCTGAAGCATTTTATAATTTGTTTTATGATCATATTGATTATAAGGATCATGCGAACCTTCTCTTCAATCATCTCCTGGAAGGAGAGATTCGGGAAGGGAAGGCACATGCATACGGGTTAGAATTAATGGTCAGAAAGACAGGAGAAAAGTTAACTGGCTGGATTGGATATACCTATTCCCGGACATTTGTCCAGACTCCCGAAGTCAATGATGGAAAAGAATACCCTGCCTTTTATGACAGGCCAAATAATGTCTGTATTTTCCTCTCCTATTCAGCAGGAAAACACTGGACATTTTCCGCTAACTGGCTATATATGACTGGAGGTGCAATAACTACCCCGGTCGGATTCATGTATAATAACGGCTATTCCATCCCGGTTTATGGAGATAGAAATAATGACAGACTGCCTGATTATCACAGGCTTGACCTCTCTGTGAAATGGAAACTCAGCAAGCCTGAACAACGTTTTCAGCATGCCCTTATACTGACTATTTATAATGCTTATGGACGGCTTAATCCATTTTCAGTGAACTTTAATAAAATACAGGACGGAAATGGGGATATTATAGTTCCCTCAAATCTGGAAGGAGGATATGACCTTATTCCGACCACAATTTCAGTTGCCGGCATAATTCCGTCAATTAATTATCAATTCAGGTTCTGATGAAAAGAGTTTTTCTGTATCTGATCATTATGCTTTCATTCTCAGATTGCGAGAAAAAAACGAACTGGACATTAAAAGGCCAACCTCCCAATCTTATCGTTGTGGATGGGATCATAACCAGCGAAACAAAAACACAATCTTTAACACTTACCTTTCCGGTATCTGAGTTAAACGCAAAACCGGCCCCGGTTAGCAAATCCAATATTTTAATCTCTGATGAAGATTCTGTTTTCCATATGATCGAAAATCCTGCAGGCTCGGGAATCTATAAATCACTTACTCCGTTCTCGGCCCGGGAAGGAAAGCATTATTCCTTATTGATATTTCATGGTAATCAGGTTATTTCTGCAAAATCAATCATGGAGCCGGCCTTACTCTTTAATTTTCTGTCCTATTCAAAAAATGAAAGTTCAGGCTTGTATAATATTTCATGGGTTGCCAGTTCCTTTAGTACTGGATCTCCGGCTATGTGGGAAGTCTTACTCGACTGGTCACAGGTACCTGGATACCAACAGCTTGATTCCACAAAAAATAAGGCAAGACTTCTGTTTTATACGCTTTCTACATTGGACGTAAGTGAAATTTTCGCACCATCAGTCGAATCTGTATCCTTCCCGTCCGGAACCAAAATAACAGAGACAAGATACTCACTTACACCTGAATACGCTGAGTTCATTCGTGAAGTTTTACTGGAGACCCAATGGCAGGGATCATTGTTTAACACCATACCCGCAAACGTTATAACCAACTTGAGTATGGGAGGGGCAGGATTCTTTGCAGTCTGTGGGGTTTCATCTATTTATCAGACAGTTCCATAAAAAATATTATTGGGGATAAGGGTTAAAACCTTTTAATGTGTATAATTTTCAAAGAACAAAAAATTAATAGTAATCGCAAATAAAAAACAAAGCCATGAAAACAAAGAATCTTTCCAGACTCGGATTTCTGATGATAACTATGCTTATATTTATCTTAGTAGGTTGTTCGAAATCAAATACCACCCAGACTACAACACCGGGTACTGAATCAATGCAGCAATTAACTGCCGATGAAAACACTGTTACAAATGCCTCTGACCAGGTGATGAATGATGCTGAAGGCGTTTTATCACAGGGGAAAGATAAATCGACAGAATCCGGACCCTGCAATACAACAATTACTGTTGGTAGTGTTGTTAATGATACTATCTCAATTGATGTCAACTACCATGGTGCTGATTGTGATAATAAAGTTATTCGCAGTGGGGATGTTATTATAAAGAAAAGATATCAGGAAAATTGGAACCAGGCAGGTTCAACAGTGATCTTATTACTCGAAAGTTTTAAAAGAACGAAGATCTCTAATGGCAAATCCCTGACCTTGAACGGAAAAAAATATTTTGAAAATGTAAGCGGCCACAGCCTTATTCAACTTGGACTCGACAGCACTGTTACCTCTGTCGTCCATAAAATATGGGGCAATATAACTGCGACTTTCGATGATAATACAACTAAAGTCTGGTCAATAGCCCGTCAGGAAACCTATACCGGCTCATTGATCAATCTTGTCATTACTGAAGATGGATTCGGCAGTGCAAACGGATACTCAAATCTTGAATATTGGGGAATAAACAGGAATTCAGAACAGTTTTACTCCAGTATCACACAATCCGTAATCTACAGACAAGTGTGTGATTTTAATCCCTGTTCAGGAATTATTGTTAACGAGATCCCATTAGCTTCTAAATCATCTACAACAACCTTCGGATACGATAGTAATAACAATCTGATAACCAATGGTGATTGTCCTACTCGTTACAGGGTCGATTGGGTAATTGGTAATAAATCAGGAACATTCTTTCTCCCACTCTGATGATGACTTGATGTTTGCGTCAAAGGCCGCCCACCAGCGGCCTTTTTTTATTCCGTAATAAGATATCTTTCCTCCAGTCTGACTATACTAAAACTATAGGGTATCTCTAAAAACTGATTGTTAATAAATACTTAGTTATCAACATATTGCGTATTAATAATTTGCTTATTTTTGAAATAAAACGACAAATGCACAATAAAAAATCTCGTGGTCTATTCAATAAAAAATCTCGTGGTCTATTTGATGATCAATTTCGTCTTGATAAGATTAGTAAACTGAAGGATCCATTGGAAAAACTGAATCGATACATAAACTGGGAAGACTTCCGTAGCATTATTGATCAGGCTTTTCATGAGACTGAGCCATCGCTGGGAGGACGTCCTCCATTTGATCGGGTGATGATGTTCAAGGTTCTTGTTCTTCAAAAGATGTACAACTTATCAGATGATAAAACTGAATATCAAATACTTGATCGTTTTAGCTTCTCTCGGTTTCTTGGCATTGACCTCTGTGATCCAGTTCCAGATGCAAAGACAATCTGGCATTTTCGTGAACAGTTAAAGAACCACGCAATTTTTGATAAATTATTTGAATTTCTCCGTGATAAAATATCGAAAGCCGATTTGATTCTTAATGACGGCACTATTGTTGATGCCCGTATTATTGAAGTTCCCAAGCAACGGAACTCCTGTGACGAACATGGCCAGCTTAGAAATGATGAGGTACCCGAAGACTGGAAAGATAATCCGAATAAGCTCAGCCAAAAAGATATTGATGCCAGCTGGTTGAACAAGAATGGGAAGAACCATTTTGGATATAAGAATCATATTAAAATCGATTCTGGCAGTAAAATTATTACGGAGTACCAAGTTACAACAGCCAGCGTTCATGATAGCGATGTGCTGGAGGATCTTCTTGATGAAAGTGATACTGGCAAGCCGTTATGGGGTGA
>JBEKQA010000119.1:0-10290 GCA_049520195.1 Bacteroidales bacterium | reverse complement strand
GAGAAAAAGCACAGAATTGTGTTGAATGTGTGATGCCCGATCCTGTTGTTTATGATGAAATTCTAGGTACTCCATCAGGGAAGAAGGAATATACTATTAATGTTGATATTAAAGAACTTGCAAGGAAATCCCTGAAAGAACGGGCCGATTATTTTGAGGACATTTTTGCAGCCTGCATCCGTTGTAATGCATGTCGTCATTCCTGTCCCTTATGTTATTGTGCCAAATGCTGCATTGACCAGGAAACTTCTACACTTTATAACGGCGCCAATACTTCCTCCGGGGCCATGCATGCTTTAATAACCTGGTCATTACATCTCGCAGGACGTTGTGTGGATTGTCGTAACTGTGAAAAAGCTTGTCCGTCACACCTGCCACTTCATTTGTTTCATAAACAGAATGAAAGCGTGATATATGAAAACTTTCAGAAGCATTTGTCCGGCATGGAAAAAGACGATAGGGGAGCTTTCTATAAATATAGCCTTACTGATCCTGATGATTTTATCCTATAATACAAAAGACAATGAACGTTTTGTTATTTGAAACAGATAAAACCGGACTACAAAAGTTCTATGAAGAAATCATAGGGAAATTCGAGACCTATGCCCCTGTTGAAAAGTTTGGGAAATACGATTATACAAAAGTGTCAAAACTAACGGAATGTAATCCTGATTCTCCCATCGAAACAACAATGAGTGTAAAGCCTCTCTTCTTCCCGAAATCTGCTAAAATCATGAAATTTAAAGAGAATAGCAATGGAACAACAATATCCGAGACTGATGAGGATCCGTTTTCTGGAAAACGTATAATTCTGGGAGTAAAACATTGTGATGCCCGTGGTCTGCAGGTACTCGACCAGGTATACAAATGGGATTATATTGATACCGATTATCAGAAAAGAAGGCAAAATACAGTGATTATCTCAACACGTTGTGACAATGCGGGTACTCAGTGTTTTTGTACATCCCTTGATTATGATGTGGAAAATTCGGATGCACACGACATACGCATTGTAAATGGACTTGATGGTAAAATTTACATCCAGGCAATGACAGAAAAAGGAGAGGTCTTCATCACTTCATCTGGGTTTAATCTGCTTGCATCATCTGGCAATGCAACTGAAGAAATAAAGAAACATTATCAGTCATTCGAATCATCTTTCAGGCTAAAGATGAATTATTCAGAGGTCAATGCAAAGCTTCAAAAACTATTCGACTCCCCCGAATTTGAAACGGTTTCTTCAAATTGTATCAGCTGCAATACATGTGCTTTTATATGCCCGACATGCCATTGTTTTAAAATCTCTGATGAAAAGATAAAAGATACCGGCCTTCGTTATAAGAGTTATGATTCCTGCAATAATGGATATTTTACATTGATGGCAGGCGGTCATAATCCTCGTCCGGTGAAATATCGCCGGTGGCGTCAAAGGGCAATGCATAAATTCGTTTATTACAAGGAAAGATTCGGAATGAATCTCTGCGTGGGATGTGGTCACTGCGCCATTTCCTGCCCTGTCAATATTAGCATTTTTGATGTGGTTAATCAAGTAGCAAAAGTATAATACCTTAAATTCATCCTTCCCCTGTAAGAGTTAGGGTTATGAAGAAGGGCAAAAAATAAAGAAATGGAACAACTGCTTGTGCCTGTGATATGTAAGGTCGATAAGATCATCGATGAAACACCTGATATCAGAACCTATCGCTTAAAGATGAATGATTCTGCCAGGATGGAATCCTTTACTTGGATGCCTGGGCAATTCGTAGAGTTTTCATTACTAGGACATGGTGAATGTACATTCTGTATTTCATCTTCCTCAACCCGTCATGGTTACTTCGATTGCTCAATAAAACGTGCAGGAATTGTTACTGCAGATATCCACAACCAACTTGAAGAAGGTATGGATGTTGGGATTCGAGGCCCTTATGGAAATTGGTTTCCTACTGAAGATTTAAGAGGGAAAAATCTTCTTTTCGTAGGTGGAGGTATTGGCCTTGCCCCATTACGTTCTCTGATTCAGTACTGTATCGATAACCGGAAAGATTATAAAGATTTTACAATTCTTTATGGCGCTCGCACATCTTCCGATTTATGCTACAAGGAAGAAATCGAAGAGTGGAAAAAGAACCCCTCATTAAATGTCATTCTTACGATTGACAAATCTGAGGAAACCTGGAAAGATAATGTAGGCGTTGTTCCGAAGATTCTGGAAGAAGTTGTTAAACCAGCTATTGAAAATACCAAGGTAATTACCTGCGGGCCTCCAATTATGATTAAATACACCCTTATGTCCCTTGATAAGCTTGGCTTTGCTCCGGTGGATGTAATTACTACACTTGAAATGAAAATGCAATGTGGCCTCGGAAAATGTGGAAGATGCAACATAGGTAGTACCTATGTCTGCAAAGATGGACCGGTATTTACCTATGAGCAGTTGAAATCACTCCCGGATGAGTTTTAGTGAGAGCTTCATTGTTTTTCGAAATTGAAGTATATACTTCTTTTATTTATCACTTAGCACTTAAAACTTCTTCTTTCCTCATTTTTAACCATTCATCATTTCACAGCAGGAGATTGATTATCTTTGTATCAGTTTCTTAACAATAAATTATTCTGACTAACCGGATTAACAAGTCAGCTTTTTTAAGTTTTTATAAACTCAAACTACTCCAATATGAAACAAAAAACACTGATACTCCTTCTGTTCGCTGGAGTTACATGCATTAGCTCATCATTGCTTGTTGCACAAAATTCTACTCTTCAGAATAAGGATAATAAGCATTTTCAAAATGAAAGACCTCTTTACAAATATCTTCCCAACCAGTATAATAATAAGAATACTACACCTGCAATGAAATATGAGAATAGTACTATCACCACAGTTCAGGTGAACGTAGACTCGGCAGGTCACAATATAGTAGGGGATGCTGCTAATGAGCCGAACATTGCAATTGATCCTTTGAATCCAAATAATATGGTTATTGGTTGGAGACAATTCGACAATGTTAACAGTGATTTCAGGCAAGCTGGATTTGGTTATACATCTGACGGGGGGCAAACCTGGACATTTCCTGGTGTGATCAGTCCGGGTGTTTTTCGTTCCGATCCTGTTCTTGATTATGATACATTGGGAAATTTTTATTACAACAGTTTAAGTACAGATGGAACAAATTATTACTGCAAACTGTTCAAAAGTACTGACGGTGGGGCAAATTGGGACAGTGGAATTGATGCCAGAGGAGGGGATAAACAATGGATGACAATAGATCGGACCAGTGGCACAGGAAGTGGTAATATATACGCATTCTGGACTTCATATTATAGTTATTGCCCACCGGGGTTCTTTACCCGGAAAACAACCGCCGATTCCAGTTTTGAGGAATGTACTATAGTTAATGGTTATCCTTATTGGGGTACGTTGGCAGTAGGAAATTATGGAGAACTATACATCGCCGGGACTTATGATCCATATGGTTACGTAGAGGTTACGAAATCTACGAATGCAAATATTCCGGGTTCCGTAATTAGCTGGTCTAATGCTGTGGCGGTTGATTTGGATGGATATATTGAACAAGATCCTACGGTTAACCCTGTTGGACTTCTAGGTCAGGTGAACATTGATGTGGATCGATCAACGGGTCAGGGTCGTGACAATGTTTATGTAGTAGCGTCTGTTCAAAGGATATCAAATGGTGATCCCGGCGACGTGATGTTTGCAAAAAGCACAGATGGAGGGCTTACCTGGAGTTCCCCAATCCGGATTAATGATGATAACAGTACCAAAAACACCCAATGGTTTGCAGTGATGTCGGTCGCTCCAAATGGAAGAATCGATGTTGCATGGCTTGATACTCGTGACGCTCCACTGCATACCGATTATTCTGATCTTTATTACTCCTATTCCGTTGATCAGGGAAACACCTGGTCGGTAAATGAAAAGTTATCCGACACTTTCAATCCGCATGTCGGTTACCCTCAACAATCTAAAATAGGGGATTATATCGATATGATATCAGACAATATAGGAGCAAATCTGGCTTGGGCTAACACCTTAAATAATGAAGAAGATGTGTATTATAGCCGTATCATTCCTCCCATTACAGGGATAGGAAATAGCCAGAATAATGAAGACTATTTCTCACTTAGTTCCTATCCTAATCCTTTTCAAAAACAAACCATGATCAGATACCAGATCCCGAAAGAAAATAATGTTACGCTGGGAATCTATGATCTGTACGGGCGGGAAATCTCCAACCTGGTGAATAAAAAGCAGGCTGCTGGGATCTACAGCCTTAATTTCTCTGGGGATAAACTCACTTCTGGTTATTATTTCTGCAAATTGACCGTAGGAACTCAAACGAAAACAACCCGCTTAGTCAAGATTGAATAGACTGATATTTTAATTTTATTTAGCCTCAATGCCATCTGGTTAAGAAGACACAATACTTCCTGAATGAAAAAATCTACACAGGGAATATATATTGGCTTTTTTGTTGCTCTTTTCTTGACCATTTTACTCCATTATTTTAGCTTTTATAAAGTATTATCGGTACCTAAGTTTTGGCTGATAATTTCACGCTGGCTGGTACTTCTCTTTGTGATTCTTTATAGTTTCGGAAAGAAATCACTAACAGTATGGATCCTTATTTCAATGCTCGCCGGGATTGAATTTGGATTTGATTTTCCTGTTGTTGCCCAGAAGCTGGATATTCTCAGCAACATTTTTCTGCGGATGATCAAAACAATCATTGCACCCCTACTTTTCGGCACTCTGGTTGTCGGCATAGCTGGCCATCCCAATTTGAAACAGGTTGGACGGATGGGCTGGAAGTCTATTTTATATTTCGAGATAATTACAACCATTGCACTGTTCATCGGACTGGCTGCAATTAATATCAGTAGAGCTGGATATGGGATTCATCTTCCTGCTGATATTACACAAAATGCGATGAAAATACCCGAAAAACAAACATTTAATGACGTAATTCTTCACATTTTCCCGGAAAATATTGCCAAATCCATTGCAGAAGGAAATATCCTTCAGGTCGTCATATTCTCTGTTTTCTTTGGTATTGCCATAGCGATGGTTAAAGAAAAATTTCGCAATCCGATGATCGTATTTGCAGAATCACTTTCAGAAGTGATGTTTAAATTCACTAAGATCATCATGTATTTTGCACCTGTCGCCGTTTTTGCTGCACTTGCTTATACAGTAGGTAACATGGGACTGAATGTGATGATTAGTCTTCTTCGTCTTCTGGCAACCCTATATATCGCCTTGTTTTTTTTCGTAATTGCAGTTTTGGTTCCGGTCTGCATTATATTCAGGATTCCTGTTAAAGGATTCTTTAAAGCCATTCTTGAACCAGCATCGATAGCTTTTGCGACAACAAGTTCTGAAGCTGCCTTACCCGTAGCCATGAAGAACATGGAACTTTTTGGCGTTCCCAGGAAGATAGTATCATTTGTTCTTCCATTGGGATATACATTTAATCTCGATGGGTCTACCTTATATCTAAGTCTTGCATCCGTTTTTGTTGCACAGGCTGCGGGTATTAATATGCCTCTTGGTATGCAACTATTAATGATGCTGACTTTACTTCTTACAAGCAAAGGAGTTGCAGGGGTGCCAAGGGCGGCAATGGTAATTCTTCTTGGAACGGCTGCTTCCTTTGGATTGCCGGCTCTCCCCATATTCATACTTTTGGGAATTGATGCATTAATGGATATGGCCCGGACCATGATCAATGTGGTAGGGAATAGCCTTGCTTCTGTTGTCATAGCAAAATGGGAAGGGGAATTTAATAATGATCACAATCAGAACAACTTAACCAAAAGAGCATTCTGATGTAATCTAATTATATCGTAGGGTAAGTGACTTTATGTGAATTCCATGCCTTCCTCCATCCCGGTATTGCATCCTTAAGAATTAGAACTGCACAAACCATGATGATTACTGTCAGACTTAAGTTAATTATCCCATCAACCCGGTGTGCGGAAGTGGCCAGTTGCGGAATGTAAATTCCTGTCATATTCATGATTCCGGCGGTGAAAGTAGTGATCCCGACAAATACCAATGGCACAATTGTAATCCATGCATACTGTATTTTGCCTTGATTGATGATGTAAGAAGTTCCAATAGCGAGTGCAATGGTTGCCAGCAATTGGTTGGCGGCACCGAACATAGGCCAGATGGTTGAAACACTACCAGTGTAAATAAAGTATCCCCAGCAGAATACGATCAGGCAACTAGTGATCAGGTTTCCGGGAAGCCAATTTGTTCTTGCAAATGGTTTATATACTTTCCCTAAAGATTCCTGCATGACGAATCTGGCAATCCTGGTCCCAGCATCAATTGTTGTAAGAATAAAAAGAGCCTCGAACATGATAGCAAAATGATACCAGTATGACATCAGACTTTTTAAACCTGGAATCGATGAAAAGATTTGTGCCATCCCTGCTGCAAGTGAAACAGCCCCACCTGAACGTCCGGCAATTTTCTCACCGACTGCGGCTGAAAGCCGCGGAAGATCTGATTGAATAAAACCCATGGCATGTAATTGGGGAATAACCTGGGCGAATTTTTCAACAGGTACATTGATCTGGAAATAATCATACGGAAAAAGACACGAAGCAGCAATTAAGGCAAGTATGCTGACAATCCCTTCTGACAGCATGGATCCTACTGCTATTGCCTTTATATGAGATTCTTTCATGATCATCTTTGGCGTTGTTCCTGAACTCACCAGTGCATGAAATCCGGAAATCGCCCCACAGGCAATTGTAATAAAGAGATATGGGAACAAACTTCCAGGGATGATAGGTCCTCCTCCATGGGTGAAGATTGTGAATGCGGGCATTTTAAGAGTCGGGGCAACAACACAAACTCCAACCGCTAGCAGGGCAATGACTCCCAGTTTCATGATTGTACTGAGATATCCACGTGGAGTCAGAAGGAGCCAAACGGGTAATACGGAAGCAATAAATCCATACCCGGCAAGAAGAAGTGTCAATGATTTCCGGTCGAAAGTGAAGAAAGAAGCAAAGGATGATCCCGGGATATACCGCCCGAAAATGACTGCAAGGGTAAGAAGTATTACTCCCATTATCGTTGCTTCTATCGTTTTTCCTTTACGGAATTGAAACATCCAGATCCCCATAAAGATCGAAATAGGGATGGTGGAAGCGATAGTAAATGTTCCCCAGGAACTTTCAGCAAGTGCATTCACTACTACCATGCCTAATCCGGCCAATGCAACAACGAGAATTATCAAAATGGCAATAGACGTAGTAATCCCACTTGAAACTTTCCCAATCTCTGTACGTGCTATCTCTGCAAGTGATTTACCATCATGACGTATTGATGCCGTCAGGATAACTAGATCATGAACAGATCCTGCAAGCACTGAACCTAGTACAATCCAGAGAAAACCCGGAAAGTATCCGAACTGGCAGGCAAGCACCGGGCCAACCAACGGCCCTGCCCCGGCAATGGCCGCAAAGTGATGACCAAAAAGTACCCACTTACTCATGGGGTAATAATTTTGGCCGTCATATAACCGGCCGGCAGGAGTAATCCGGGAATCATCCAGGGTCAAAACTTTGGCCGCGATGAATGCATAATAAAATCGATAGGCAAGAATAAAAACAGCGATCGCAATAATCACCAAAGGCATAGCATTCATGAGTACAACTTAGTGATTTTCAAATTTATTTATTTTTCGTACACATTAAACTGCTTTTCAAAAAAAAGATATCTTTGTAAAGAATAATTCTAAATTATGGATCGCTCATTCTTCTCATCGGATTATTTTCCGATTCTAATACAATCGGTCGTAGCCTTTGGTTTTGTTGCAGTTACGATGACTCTGACCCATTTTATCGGGGGTAAAAGGAAGAAAATCCATACACTGAGAAAAGAAGAAAATTTTGAATGTGGTATCGAAATCAAAGGGAATGCAAGATTCCCATTTTCTATACAATATTTTCTGATTGCAATTCTGTTTGTCCTGTTCGATGTGGAAATCATATTTTTCTATCCGTGGGCCATCAATTTTAAAGAGTTTGGATGGGAAGGGTTTTTCGAAATGTTGATATTTCTGGGATTTCTTTTATTCGGATTTTACTATATAATAAAAAAGAAAGCCCTGGATTGGGATTAAAAAATATTAACAGTTAAAATTAAAGATCAACAAACGGATTATTAGCGTAGATCCAATTTAATCCGAACTCGGATCAAATAAAAATGAACCGACCAGATTATATAAAAGTCGATCCTCCTGAAGGTTATTCTTCACCAGGTCTTTTTGCCACTACATTCAATAAAGTTGTGGGATTGGCTCGGAGAAATTCAATCTGGCCATTACCATTTGCAACCTCTTGCTGTGGTATCGAGTTCATGGCAACAATGGGAGCACATTATGACCTTGGACGATTTGGTGCTGAACGTCTGAGCTTCAGTCCACGCCAGGCCGATCTGCTAATGGTTATGGGTACAATTGCAAAAAAGATGGCACCAGTTGTTCAACAGGTTTATATCCAGATGGCGGAACCCCGTTGGGTTATCGCTGTAGGTGCCTGTGCAGCCAGTGGTGGCATATTCGATACTTATAGTGTGCTGCAGGGAATTGATCGGATTGTGCCGGTTGATGTTTATGTTCCTGGCTGTCCCCCACGCCCTGAGCAGATTATTGACGGTTTTATTAAGGTCCAAGAACTGGTTGGGAAAGAACCGCTTAGAAGACGATATTCCAAGGAATATAAAGATTTGTTGGAAAGTTACGGAATCAAATAGAAGTAATAAATTCGCCGAAATTCAAAGCGGCAAAGAAGAGATAAATGGATAACGATTTTATTACCGGCAAACTTAAAAACCGCTTCACTGAGGACATTCTCTTGATAGAAGAAAATGGTGATATGCTTACCGTCGTGGTTGCTGGCAACGTGATCCATGAGGTAATCCGTTTTCTTAAAGAAAATGAATCTCTTGGGTTTACATTTCTGACGACATTATGTGGTATTCATTATCCTGATCAGGAATTGCAATTGGGTGTTGTATATCACTTACATCGTTTTTCAGGTAATACCCGCATCCGCATTAAGACATTTGTACCTTTGGAAAACCCTGTAGTCTCGACAGTAAGTGATTTGTTTTCAGCAGCTAATTGGATGGAAAGGGAAACCTTTGACTTTTATGGGATCATCTTTGAAGGGCATCCTAATTTGAAACGTATATTAAATGTTGAGTATCTGGATTATTTCCCGTTGAGAAAGGAATATCCACTTGAAGATCCTACTCGAGAGGATAAAGATAATAGCTTTTTCGGAAGATGAGTGCTGACCACTATACAAACCTAAACCTTGGCCCGACACATCCAGCCACGCATGGAATATTTCAGAATGTGCTAACACTGGATGGCGAACGTATTATCGATACTGAGCAGACCATTGGATATATTCATCGGGCCTTTGAGAAGATTGCTGAAAGAAGACCTTTTTACCAGATAACAACTCTGACTGACCGGATGAATTATTGCTCTTCTCCGATCAATAATATCGGATGGCAAATGGCTGTTGAAAAACTGCTGGGGGTGAAAACAACCAAAAGGGTCGATTACATGCGGCTCATCCTTATGGAACTGGCCAGAATAACAGACCATCTGATATGTAATAGTGTCATCGGTGTAGATAGCGGAGCTTTAACCGGATTTGTATATGTATTTCAGGAAAGAGAAAAGGTTTACGAGATCTATGAACTTCTCTGTGGTGCGCGACTTACGACTAATATTGGAAGGATAGGTGGTTTTGAACGAGATTTTTCACCTGAAGTCATTAAGAAGATTTACGAATTTCTTGATCATCTTCCTAAAGTATTAAAGCAATTCGAAAAACTCCTCCTGCGTAATCGTATCTTCATGGACAGAACCATTAAAGTGGGGGCAATCTCTGCTGAGAGGGCTATGAATTATGGCTTCTCTGGACCAAATCTGCGGGCAGCCGGTGTTGATTATGATGTCAGAGTCACCTGCCCGTATAGTTCTTATGATGATTTTGATTATACAATTCCCATTGGTTCCCAGGGTGATACTTACGACCGTTTCTGCGTGAGACAGGAGGAAGTTTGGCAAAGCCTTAAACTAATTAGGAATGCTTTGGATAATCTTCCTGAAGGAAAATATTTCGTGGATATTCCTGAATTCTATCTTCCTCCGAAAGAAAAGGTATATGACAATATGGAAGCCTTAATATGGCATTTCAAGATAGTAATGGGCGAAACTGGCACACCGGTTG
>JBEKQA010000118.1:0-10291 GCA_049520195.1 Bacteroidales bacterium | reverse complement strand
TCTGATGTTCGCTCTTATAAAAGACTTCGGGCTTAAGTAATTCAATCACAGCGGCCAGTTTGTCTTTTTCAAGCATCATAGCACCAATCACGGCTTCTTCAAGATCGATAGCCTGGGGAGGCACTTTTCCATGTTCTAAAACCAAATCAGGCCCGGTTGGTTTTCTGGGCTTTCTCCTCACCAATCCCTGTCCTGATGCAAGATTACTCCTGCCAGAATCCCCAGGTTCAATTTTACCACTACCAAATTCTTCCATACTTCAAAAGTATGACTTATTCTCCGGCCGAACACAAACGCAGATCAAATAATTTATTAACAATCATATTCCGATGGTCAGTCCGATATGTCCCCATTTATGCCAGGCACAACCATGAAATTCAGGACTGAGTAAGAACTGCTCAAAATCAATTCTGAATCCTTCATAAGAGAGTGTAATACCCAATGATCCCTGGTATGTCAGGGGTATGACTTCTTTTCTGGTCAAAGTATAAACGCTCGACTTATTAAATAATCCGCCCTCGAGGGTCGCATCATAACCTACCAGCCTCTCAAGCGATGTCATGAAGGCATAAATCTGGAATTTGGAATATTCTTTTTTAGTTGCCTTCGAATTTGAATATCCGTACGAACCAAAATATGGATTCATCAAACCTGCGCGAAACTGAAAGCCGCCTCCTATATTCGTGTACAGAGTCCCTAATGTTCCGTTGGCATTTGCATTCAATTCCACCTGTCGGGTACTGATGAGACCCTTTTCATAGGTCAGATTATAATTAAGTATCAGGTCATTCTGTATCTGGTACTCCCAACCCAGTGGTTCGCTGTTTGTCGGGAGGTTACTATGGACTGTCTTCTGTAAAAAGTCGCCGAATGCCGATGGTCCGATTATTCCAATATCAATTTCACTGGTCTGACGAAATTTCTTTCCGGCATCGTTCGAGATCTTGTAACTTCCAAAAACCAGGGTGGCCGAGTAGGGCCTGTCGCCATAGTGAATACCGCCAATCTTTGTTGTAGATGGGGTATACATATTCTGGCCGATCCATATTCCGTAATAATTAATGCCCTGCCCCCAGTATGGAACCATGAGCGATGCTAATGGGGATTGTTTGAGAATGGGACTTATAAAATCAAACCGGATTCCATTCGTGTAATAACGGTCGGTATTATCAAAAATATCATTGTCAAAGCTGATTTTTAAAGATCTGTCATGGCTCAGAAGAATCATCGACGAAAACCCCTGATTTTCGACAGGAGAGAACAAATAAGCCTTGTTTACAGGTTCACTCAGATCTAAGTCAATATCAGCATCCCGGAGAACATTTAATTTTTTATAAAGAGTTGAATCAATAATTCTGTTGGATTGAATTTCATTGGATTGAATATCAACCTTTTCTTTCTTCCTGAGGCGCCTTCTTTTTATTAGTACTGAACCCTCCGGTAATGTCTTTTCATTTGCCGACAATACCTCATTTTCCTTAGCGCCCGGACTTGGCAACTCAATATGTTTTTTCTTCATAAAGGATTCCTGGTCAGAAGCGTTCTTCTCTTCATCCGGATTGCACTTTACGAAAAAAAACAATATAAAAAAAAATAGTAAAGATTTCTTCATGAAGGGACAAAATTAGTCAAATATCGGGATGCATGTTAACCGAAATAATTAACCTGAACTGATTTTACTTTCCTCATT
The DNA here is from genome assembly GCA_049520195.1 of Bacteroidales bacterium. GTDB lineage: Bacteria > Bacteroidota > Bacteroidia > Bacteroidales > FEN-979 > FEN-979. The sequence goes on along the minus strand of JBEKQA010000118.1, from coordinate 8,601 downwards.
CACTGCACCCCTTCTCCTTCAGGAGAAGGGGACGGGGGTTGAGGTGTCTGGGCTAATTCCCTGTCGCTTGCGACGAATAAAAATAAATTTTCCCGAATTGATACCTCGCTGCCCTGCGGTGAGGAGGTTTATTCCTCTGTGATATCTATGGTCATATATTTTGGGAGCTTCAGGGTCGCGGAGTCAGGTTACAAAATTCATGTATCTGACTGAAAGGTTTAGTTGTAATAAATAATTATCTTTTAATTATGTTAATAAAAATTATTATAAAGTGCCAAAAAGCTTTGAAATTGCTGATTTATTTTATATATTTGCATACTAAATATAAAGGTAAATATTATGGCTATATCATTTAATAATGTGGTAACCAGATACTACTCAGGCAGAGTAGGGGATATTGTTTTAAAAAACTACGGCGGGAAGTCGGTCATGACCAAGCGGCCTGACTGCTCTAAGGTAATCAAGACCGCCAGGCAACTGGTGCTTATGAATAAGTTTGCCAGGGGAGTAAAATTTGGACAGTTTGCCAAGGATAATCCTGCTCTCTGCGAGAATTACAATAAGAAAAGGCCAGACCTGAGTCCTTATCATGCGGCTATCTCTGATTTTATGACGAGACCGGTCATAGAACGTGTTGATGTGAGTGACTATCAGGGACATCCGGGAGATGTAGTTACCGTTTCGGCCTGGGATAAGTGGAATATCGAAGGAGTTGGCATAGTGATCTTTAATGCCCTGGGAGATGTTATTGAGTTCGGAGCTGCCGTACCGAGGGAGTTTTCGGGAAACATGGAATGGGATTATACGGCAACGGTTGAGGATGTTGATTATAAATCATGCCGGATTCTTGTCCGGGTCAAAGATCGGCCAGGCAATGTGGTTGAATCCGAAGTCGATATAGATAGTACATAAAAAAGTCACCCCTCCCTCTTGGGGGAGGGGCCGGGGGTGGGGTCCACGTCGAGAAGCGGCCATCTAGGTAAAATTCCAATATTATTTCTTTAAGAGTCAATTAACTGGCGTGAATGTGGTATTTCCGAGCGGGAAATTTTTGTGTTAAATCAATCTCCAAATTCCCGATTCTGACTCCTAATTCTTAATTCTTCTTTCCCAATTCCAGATTAATCCCCTTATTTTCCTTTTTCCCTCGTCTTACCTATATGGTCCCCATGCCGTAACTATAGTCTTTGTTCGTTCATCCTTCGTTTACCATTCGTCTAGACTATAAGTAAACAATATCGATGGATTAATGGTCAAATAATGATGAATTTGGAATGTAGCTAGCTCGAAGACATGCGCCAGCCGGTTTTACTTTCCCAGATTCCTTCATGCCCTGCTTTTTCAAAATTATTATGAGAACACAACATTGAGCCATAAATATGCGTAATTTAGTAGCGATATTTCACTTATGAAGAAGCTGATATTGGTTGTAATTTTGCTTACAATATCCACAGTAATATTTGCGCAAAAAATAATTGTGTTGGAAAAGATCGGAACTCAAAGAAGATATGGATTCCATCTCGGCGATAATATCAAAATTCAGACCCGCTCGACGAAACAAATAGTTAAGAGTTACATATGGGCGTTGACTGACACCACAGTAACCATCGGGCCCAGAACGACTATACCTGCTTCAGATGTTGGGGCTGTTTACAAGAATTTTCATTTTCCAAAACTTATGACCAAATTCTTTTTTATTGGCGGAGCTGGTTATTTAGTTCTTGATTCTTTCAATAACCTGATCAATAAGGAAAGAGTATTTCGCTCTCAAACATTAATTATCAGCGGCTGTCTTATGGGCTTCAGCCTTGCCATTATTCCGTTACATCAATGGAAATATAAGATTGGAATCCGATGGAAATTCAAAATTATGGATATTAACCTCAATTAGGGAATTCCAGCATTTCAAGCAGTTCAATCAAAATCTTCGTCATTTTTGGTTCAATGAGACTCGCTGCATGGATCACGTCCAGGTGAGTGACCGTGACTATTTTCCCTGGAACCCCCAGGTCGGTTATCATTGCAAAAGCAAGGCAACGCAAACCCATGTGCCTCGCCACAATTACTTCCGGTACTGTTGACATCCCGACTGCATCGGCACCTATTGTTCGAATGTATTTGTATTCAGCCGGTGTTTCAAATGTGGGCCCGGAAACTGCAGCATAGACTCCTTTTTTTAAAGGAAGATTATGTTTATCAGCAATAGTAAGTACTTTCAATATCAATTCCTTATCATACGCATGACCCATATCCGGGAAACGTGTCCCCAGTTTCTCATCATTATGTCCGATTAACGGATTGTCCTTTATAAGATTAATATGATCCTCTATCACCATAAGATCGCCGATGCTAAATTCAGGATTCACACCACCGCTAGCATTAGAAAGTATTAATAACCTGATTCCCAATAATTTCATAACACGAACCGGGAATGCTATCTCCTGCATTGTAAATCCTTCATAATAATGAAATCTTCCCTGCATAACTACAATGTCTTTTCCACCCATCCTTCCAAAGAGCAGATTGCCTTTGTGACCGTCAACAGTGGGAATCGGGAAATTGGGGATTGTTGAATATGAGATGGTTTGAATGACTTCAATCTCATCGACAAGTCCTCCAATTCCGGTGCCAAGAATTATTCCTACAACCGGTTTTACAGTAATGCGGGCTTGTATATAATCAGCTGTTTCTTTGATCCTGTCCAACATAATCTAAAATCAGCTTATTAAATTCACTTTTGTCCTTCTCATGAAAATCTATTTGCATGGGAATGTAAAACAAAGGAAGATCTTTCAGCAACTTGCCGAATTCAGGGGTATTCAGACGCATCATATCTTTTTCCGTTGTTATGATGATTTTTTTTCGGGATGGGAGATCAATAAATTTCGACCTGATCTTTTCAATATCCTTCAAATTATATTTGTGATGATCAGGGAATTTAATGACTGATAATTCAGCGCACTTTCTCCTGAATTCTTCCTGGAGAGGATAATCATTTGCAATACCGGTAAATAACAAGATGTAGGTCAACTTTTTCAGTACGGTCATGTCCTGATCAACATTCACCGGTATAATAGATCCGTAATTGATAAAGGAGAAGAATAATTTTTGATAAGGACGAGGATTTATTTCATCCTGGATTCTTCTTCTCGTAATAGGAGATAATACTCTTGGAGTTTTTGTGACAACTATGATATCTGCGCGTTTATAACCACATCTGAATTCCCGTAATAGTCCCGAAGGAATTACGTAATCTTCTGTAAATAATTGATGATAATCAGTGAGAATTATCGAAAGTCCGGGCTTGACCCATCGGTGTTGGAAAGCATCATCCAGCAAAATTAATTGAAGACCGGGGAACATGGCCGTCAATTTTTGAATCCCTCTTACTCTTTTCTCATCTACGGCAACTTTAATATCATTGAATTTTCCGACGAACTGCAGGGGCTCATCTCCAATCTCTTTGACGTCAGATTTCTTTGAAGCCAGAATGAATCCTGTACTTTCCCTGGAATATCCCCGACTTAATGTTGCAGTAGTTTCATTATCGCCGATAAGCCTGATAAGATATTCTATATGAGGCGATTTCCCGGTTCCGCCTGCGGAGAGATTCCCAACGGAGATCGTTGGAATATCAAATTTTTCAGAATGAAGGATCCCGAAATCAAAGAGAAGATTCCTCACAAGCATTATCATTCCATAACAAAGGGAAATAGGGAATAAGAGTAGTTGTAAAATCCTCATTCTGAAGAAAAAGGCTAAATTATAAAAAAATGCTTATTAAAACTTGTTATGGTAAAAATTTTTAATATAAGGGGAAAAGAAATGTATTTTTGTATTGGATTTAGTCATTTTCTGTAATTCATATTGCATTCTTAACATTTCACATTTAGTGACTCACCATTAATATAATTCGCATTCCTATGAAGATCAGGGAAATATCACAGGTACTTGAACAATATGCACCACTGGAGTTGCAGGAAGAATATGACAATGTTGGTCTGCTCATTGGTGATCCTGACAAAGAAGTCACCAGGGTACTAATTACTCTTGATATAACGGAGGAAGTCCTGGATGAAGCATTAGAGAACAATTACAACCTTGTGATCTCTCATCATCCATTGATTCTTAAGGGTTTAAAGCGTCTTGTCGGGGATGGGTTCGTTCAGCGGCTGACTGTCAAAGCAATTCAGAATCAGATTGCTATTTATGCCATGCATACAAATCTCGATAACTCTTCCAATGGATTGAATGCATGGGTATGTAAGCAGCTTGGAATTAACAATTGCAAAATTATTCAGCCTGCAAAAGGAAAGTTGTCGAAACTTGTGACATTTTGCCCCACCGATTTTGCAGATAAGGTGCGGCAGGCATTATTTGAAGCTGGTGCGGGACACATTGGCAATTATGACTGTTGTAGTTACAATCTTACCGGTGAGGGAACTTTCCGGGCGTTGGAAGATGCACATCCATTTGTCGGAGAAAAAAATGCTATTCATATTGAACCAGAGGTCAGGATTGAAGTAATATTTCCTGGTTTTCTCGAAATAAAGATCGTTACTGCTTTACTGAGTAATCATCCTTATGAGGAAGTTGCCTATGATATTTACCCCCTTTCCAATGCATCGACCTTTTCCGGAAGCGGGATGATAGGTGAACTGAATGCCCAGGTTTCCGGAGTTCAACTTCTTGATTATATCAAAGAACGACTTGCAATTTCTTTTCTGCGGCATTCGAAGTTGGTGGATAAGAAGTTTTTGCGGATTGCTGTTTGTACTGGTTCCGGTGCATTTTTAATCCCGGATGTAAAAAAATCCGGGGCTGATGTTTTTTTAACTGCAGATCTTAAATATCATGATTTTTTTGAAGGAGGTGAAGAATTATTTCTTGTGGATATTGGTCATTATGAAAGCGAAAGGTTTGCAAAAGATTTGATTTATGGGATTTTGATCAAAAAATTTCCTAATTTTGCATTCCTTATTTCAAAAATTGATACAAACCCTGTAAATTATTATTAATTCATTCTATATATGGCAAAAACAACAAAACCGAAGGTTGCCAAAGCTGCTTCTGTCAAGTCAGGAAAACCGGTAGCGAAAGAAGATAAAAAAGCTGAAAAGAAGTCAGAGGTTATAAAGAAAGTTCCTGAAAAAAAAGAAACAGCAAAGCCATTGACGTTAAAGTCAGATGTTAAAAAACAAGGAACCAAAGTTGCTGTTCAGAAGCCTACCCGGAAAACGGATTCAAAAAAACCAAAGGTTTCAGAACCTGCAGAAAAGAAAGCTACAATAAAAAAGACAGAACCTGCAAAACCAACTGGAAAATCCCCGAAAGAGACTGCCCGACCCGCGAAATTAAAAATCAGCACTGCTCCAAAACAAGAGGCGCAGGATACCGGTGAAGTGACCATTGAAAAAAAACTAATTGCCCTTTACAGTCTTCAGCAGATTGATTCCCAAGTCGATAAAATAAGGATCATACGTGGAGAGTTACCACTTGAGGTTCAGGATCTTGAAGATGAAATAGCTGGATTGGAAACCCGAATTGAGAATTATCTTCAGGAAAACAGCGCATTGGAAAAATCCATTACTGAAAAGAAGTTCGCAATAAAAGATTCCCAGGCGCTGATCAAGAAATATGAAGAACAGCAAATGAATGTCAGGAACAATCGTGAATATGATTCTCTGACCAAAGAAATTGAAATACAAAGCCTTGAAATCCAGCTTTCAGAAAAGCGTATCCGTGAATTTCAATTGGCACTGGAAGCCAAGGCAGAGGAGATAAACCGTTTTCAGGCTCTCCTCGCAGACAGGAAGAATGACCTGGAAATAAAGAAAAATGAACTTGACGATATCGTTGCTGAAACTGAAAAAGAAGAAAATGATCTTATAAAGAATTCGGAGATCAACCGTAAATATATTGAGGAAAGACTGATTACTGCTTACACACGTATTCGTAAAAATGCACGTAACGGTCTTGCTGTTGTGCAGATCGAAAGGGATGCCTGTGGTGGATGTTTTAATAAGATCCCACCTCAGCATCAGCTTGATATCAGAATGCACAAAAAGATCATTGTTTGTGAATATTGCGGAAGAATCCTGGTCGATGATGGGATTGTCAACGCAGTAAGTTAATGCATTTTAGCCACCGAAACGGCAAAGCATTGGGCAGAAAACATGTGTTTCTCTTCAATGCTTTGTTTTTTTTCCCAGTTCTCCTTTCTGCCCAGTTCAATTTTAACAACAACTGCAGAGAAGCTTATAAATCCATTCTGTCCTTGCATTTTAATGAGGCAGAAAAGGTTCTTGGTGTTGAAAAGGCATTAAACCCTTCAAATCTCATCCCATTTTATCTTGAAAATTATATTGATTTCATTACGGTCTTTATCGGTGAGGAGCCTGCTACTCTTGAGAAGTTTCAAGAGGCTTTTGAGAGTCGTTTTGAAATCATTAGGAAAGGTGGCAAAAATTCGCCCTACTACTATTATTGCCTTGGGAATATGCGCCTTCAGATGGCAATATGCAGGCTGAAATTTGGAGAATACGGATCGGCTATTCTGGATTTTAGTCGTGCCAATAACGACTTAAATAAGAATTCTCGCTCTTATCCTGATTTTCTTCTACAGAATTCAGGACTTGGCTTGATTCATGTTCTTGCCGGCATTATCCCTGATAACTATTCCTGGGTTCTAGAATTACTGGATATTGAAGGCAATGTTCAGAAGGGATTAGATGAAATATCTGAAGTAGCCGGATATTCAGGAAACGATCTGACATACAGTATGTTCAAAACTGAATCGTTGTTTTATCTTGCTTTCCTGAATGCCACTTTAGGTAAAGATCCTCAAAGTGCTTTACAAATCTTACAAAAATTTGATGATAAAGATCTATCCTTTCTGGGACGAGCAAACCCATTGTTAATTTTCATCAGGGCTTCTATTCTTTCAAAAGCAGGAAAGACGGATGAGGCTTTGCAGAACCTTCAGGAATATCATCCGGACACTGGCGAATTCTCTTTCTGTTTCCTCGATTATATGACTGGTTTGATTATGTTGAACCGATTAGATCCTGATGCAGACTTCTTCTTTATGAGGTTCCTCAGCAACTTCAAAGGCCAGAATTATATTAAGTCATGTTACCAGAAACTTGCATGGACGTTTCTTGTTCAAGGTAACATTCCAAAATATGATGAGTATATTAAAAAGGTCCTGATAAGCGGTGGTTTATTTATAGATAATGACATCCAGGCAAACATGGAGGCAAAATCCGGTCAACACCCTAATATAGTTCTTTTAAAAGCACGTTTACTTTCTGATGGTGGTTATACGGATCTTGCAATTCACGTATTATTGGATCAGAGCATAAAAAGTTTTCTAAAGACTCCAAATGAATTGCTGGAGTACAATTACCGGCTTGGCCGGATTTATCAGCAATCTGGCAACCTCAATGAAGCTCTGAAATATTTCAGAATTGTTATTCACGAAGGGAAAAATCAACCTTCATATTTTGCCGAAAATGCTGCATTGCAATCAGGTATTATCTTTGAACAAAACAAGAATTATTTTGATGCTGAAAAATTTTATAGATTATGCCTGACCATGAATAATAAAGAATATAAAAACAGCCTGGACCAAAAGGCCAGGCTGGGATTAAAAAGGATCAAACCAAATCTTCCCTAGAAACGAAATCCAAATGTCGTCGTCACTCTGCTGGTAGTATAGGTATTCAATGAAGGATCAATCACAGTTGGATCATAGAAATAATAATCTTCTTTCGTCTGCGACCATTGATATGTCATATCAAAAAAGAAATGCTTTATCCGATAGCCCCAACCAATGGATGCAACATACATATCGGCGGTACTCGGTCCTGACTGATAAGGACTTCCGTAATAACCAAATCCGCCTCTCACTCTAAAGTTTTGTATCCTCCATTCGGTACCAAAGCGAACATTCAGAGGTGCTTTATACTGGTTCTTAATTTCAGTGTTAACATCAGAATAACTTGCGCCACTAGCTGAGAAATAAGATTGACTATAATTCACGTATTCATATTCTCCACTGATAAGTCCGTAATTTCCAATTATGAAAGCCACACTTCCGATTGCCCTAAAAGGGGTAACCAGCTGATAGTCAAAAGCTCCTAAAGGTGAATATGCTGTGTTGGTCCCAAAGGTAAATTCACCGGTCATGTCACTGCTCCAGTTATCTCTCATATTACCATAATAAGTAGGTGTATGAATTGCCGCCCCGATCCTGACCCAGTTGGCTGGACGATAGATAATTCCGACTTTCAGGTTTATTCCTGTCCCATGAGTTTCCAATTGCTGGTTGAATGTCATTGAGCGGAAATAGTGTATGGCAGTATCATTTCTGACTTCCCTATATTGGGTATTCTCCCAATAATTGATAACCGGTATGCCTATCGTGGCGCCGATATAAAGACGGTCATTATAATTAGTACCGAATGCAAAATCAAATTCATTAATTGAACCCCCTGTAGTCACTGATTTAGATTGGATTACTCCTCCATTTGGGGCATCATTAGCATATTTTTTATTAACGGAGTCAATAAGATAAATAAGGTTGGTATTATAAGCCAA
>JBEKQA010000117.1:0-13777 GCA_049520195.1 Bacteroidales bacterium | reverse complement strand
CCAGCTGGCAATCCGCTAAAGGTGGCTCCTGTAGCTCCGGTTGTAGAATAGGTGATATTGGTAATTGCTGTGTTGATACAAACGGTCTGGGCATCAGTTCCCACCGCCGAGGTGAGTGTAATTGTGTTGTTTGGATTAACTGTGATGGTACCTATTTTGGTAATAGGACAACCTCCTGTCAATGTTATTGTATATGTAAATACTCCTGATACTGTAGGTGTCCCGCTGATTGTAACTATATTTGAAGCCCAAGCACCACTGACACCCGTCGGTAATCCGCTGAAGGTGGCTCCCGTGGCTCCGGTAGTTGAATAGGTAATATTTGTAATTACTGTGTTGATACAAACGGTCTGGTTATCAGTTCCGACTGCCGAGGTTAACGTGATGGTATTAAGAGGATTGATTACCACGACTACAGGCGCGATAGCTATACAGTTATCTGATGTGGTCGCTTTGATATAATATGTTCCGGAAACTGCGACAGCATTGGGATTTGGAAGTGGAATCGTTGCACCTGCATCCATCCAGTAGCTTAATGTTGCATCTGTCAAGGTACTACCAGCTGTGACTGCTGCTGCCGTCAGGTCGACTGTATTAGGAGAACATACTGGTGCAGGATTGGTTATTACCAGGTTTGGTGTTGCATAGAATGTTACTGTCACAGGATTGATCACAGTACATCCTACTGGAACAGTGTTAGATAGTTTAATATAATATGTGCCGGCTACGGTAACTGCATTTGGGTTAGCCAAAGGTATAGTTGCGGCTGCATCGGTCCAGTAACTTAGCGTTCCACCGCAAAGTGAGCTTCCTGCAGTTATAGCGGGAGCTGTAAGATTTACTGGTCCGGGAGAACAAACTGTAGCAGGATTCGATATAATCAGAGTGGGAATATGAAGTGTTACAGGAGTTCTTGTTCCACTTGTACATCCTCCTGCTATGTACCTGGCTTCAGCCCAATATGTCCCTGCCCCTGGTGGAGTATAACTTAAACTTCCGCTCAACAATAATGTACCGCCTTCAGCGGCACTATACCAGTCTGCTGTACAGCCTGTTCCGACTGTCACTGTAAGAGCGGGTATAGGTGAACCCTGACAAACGGTTTTATCACCCCCGCTCACAGGAGGGTTTGGAATTGAAGTGTTGTCGATGACTACATGAAATGAGCATTGTGATGTATTTCCTCCGGAATTAGTGGCAGTATAAGTGATAAGGTGGTCTCCCAGATTAAAAAAAGAACCGGATACAACATCTGAAACGAGTGTCTTGACACTACATCCATCTGTAACTGAAAGTCCTGGTATTTGAGCTATTACCGTATTAAAAGCGAGATGGCAGGTATTATAATACCCTGGAGGTTGCTGTGTGCCTCCATAATCATCAAATCCATATGTTCCTCCACCTGGCATAGGATCATTATAACCAGGACTTGTACAATTATTAGCACTCAGCCACCACCCATGTAGCCACTCATTATAATCATAACTACCTATCCCTGACAAACATAACGTGTACCAGTTACTGCCAGCCTGCATATAAGGTGCAACATTATCAGGTATGATAAATGTGTAGATCCCGTTTGCAGTTCCCCCTGCAACAGTAAATGTGGTATCATATTCCCAAATTGGACATGTATTAGGGTATTGCGCATCGATAAGACTGTCAGGCTCTCCGGGAAATAGTTTAATGTGAACTGTGAATGGAAGGTGATCGCAATTTAATAATCCAATGCTTAATGATTTCAATAAACCTGTTTTACCGGCGTGGAAAGTTTGCCAAACCCAGGGCCCGTTATCTACCCAGTACTCTGTTGAATTAAACCACGGACACGATGGACATTTTATCTCAGATATATCTGGTACGACATTTAACCAACTGAGATTTTGCGCTCCGCATTTTGTGATGTTCGGCGCACAGGAACCGAATACCGGCGCAGCATCCACAACATGAATAATTGTTGTTCCTGTTGATTGCACTCCAAGGTTATCTGTTACGGTACAAGTTAATGTGTAATCGCCAACCGGACAGGCAGTGAACGTCGGATCAAAAACATTGGTTGAGTCAAGATATGCCGCACCCGTTCCGGTCCATAGGTACGTATAGGGTGCAGTTCCTCCAGATACAGTTGCAGTTATCTGTAAATTCCATACCGGACAAGTTGTTGGGTTAATGGGCGTGACTGTGACCGCGAGAGGTGCTGGAGGAGCATTATAGAGTGTTACATCAAATGGAAAAGTCTTTTCATCATTTATGAGAGGGACTCCTGCTTTGCAGATAGATATAGATGTTATAGACAACAATGTCAAAAAGATCCACCTGAAAAGATGCATCTTTATAGTAAACCTATGACACTGTAGAGGTTGTTCCAAGTATCTACCTGTTAATTAATTACGAATATATCACCATTAACATAATGTAAGCAGTATATTAAAATATACTGATCACACCTCTATCTAAGAATAAAAATCTTAATACAATATTCAGTCTCCTTATAATGACCGGTCACTTGTCTTTCCATTAGTTTTTAAATTCGCTGGCTTTTAAGGTCATTCTACTGTATTTCAGGTATTAATCAATTCTGTATAGGTAAAATTTCTGCTCTTTGATTTTAAGTGCAAGAGAAAATAAAATTGATTAATGAATTTTAATACTAATGCAATTGTCTAAATTATTGAAATACAGGTCTGGAGAATAATCTATCATATGCAGAATCTTGTAAAATAATAGGATTCTTTCAGTGATTAGGTCAGGACTTTTATAATGCTCAATCATGCTTTTTCTTAATTTATTATACCAAGTGATTGTGATTCATTATGTTAAGTTGATTGTCGTTTTTGATAAATATTCGCAATTGTCAAAATGTACAAAATTTTACGGTGAATTCTCTATAAGGTTACATTTTCCCATCATTTATATATTAATTTTAAGTTAAAAGGATTGGATTAATTTGGCTAAAATTACCTGTAACATATCCTATGTGTAACTCCCTATTATCATGATAGTTGAAAGGGTAGTGACAGTATATGTTGATAATTAGTTTTTAACAAACCAATCACCAAAAGGTTTAGTCAAATGTGAAAAGACGATCCTACCTCCTTATTTTTTCCTTTATCCCTGAGAGAAACATGCATATTATATGCCGGAGATACATGTTAATGTGCTTATTTATGCTGTGAATGCCTTAATGGTTTAGATTTCAAGCTATAAGATAAAAGTTTTGAGATGAATAAATAAAATATTCAGAGCTAAACAAAAGGACTACAACAAAAAAATCGCACACATGTGCGATTCCATTAGGTCTTTGAACTCCATATGAACTCAATATTCTTTTATCAAACTACCATAAAAGCTTGCAGATTTACCCATATACTTTATTTATGTGAGCAAGTTTAGATTAATTTATTATTGCAGATTATTATGATGCGGTCAACAAGGAATGATCTCAGCTATTTTCTTCTGTTTAGGACATGCTGGCTAATAGATATCCAATAGAAGAAAGAAAAAAATATAAACTGGGATATTTTGTTACAGGTTAATTGTTAGGACTTAAAACTACAACCTGTTAAGCAGTATTAGAGTCTCAATAATTTTATATGGACTTTCTGGATAAATAATGTGCTGGTTTTCAATCAGTTTTATTATCTGTCTGCTTCCTGTCTGCATCGTCCCTGCGTCCATTCTTCGCTCATCGTTCGTCCGTTCTTCGTCTTATATTCGCTTTTCGTTCGTTCATCCTTCGCCTTAATTTCGTTCAGGAACCTCTGAGGCACCATTGAAATAGGTAATGTTATTATGAAACTGATCTTCAATCCATCATGTAGGAAAGATTTCGGTCGTTAACAGACGAAGACTAATTCCTGATACAAGTTCAGAAGGATCAACTGCAATAATGGATTGAGAAGAAGGTCTGATCATCAATTTCATGCACAACAATGTGTTTAACCAGATATTATGATCTGTTAAATTATCATTAATTGATTGCGATTCATTTCCTGGATTTAAAATGTATTCAATGCGAACACATAAATTAGCTGTCCCATTGATTCCAGGAGGTATCTTATTGATATCTCTGCCTAACGCAATTTTACCATCAGAAAATACAGTTATATTCTGGGCAATCTCATCATATCCATGCTCAAAGTCCTGAAATATCTCAATCTCCTTAAGTATCTGCAAATAATTTTCACCGTCGAATCTCGAATAGAAAGGCATAATTGTGTAAAAATTCTGTATGTAACGTATTGATCTTGTTATCTCTTTCGCGTCGAGCCATTTTATAAACTCATAACTGGTCAGGATTCGGGAACTACATGAGAATTTCATGACAGATACGTTTTTCTTTAGCTAAGTTCTCATGAATTACTATTGACCCGACTTTCATGTCATTCTATCTATTTAAGACCAATAATTTTTGTAGGAACTGAATTTGATTTATGGGATTTGTTCCGGAATGAAGATAACCAGGCTGTTATCCTGAGATTGTTGCAATAGATTTCAGTCCTGCAGGATCAAGTAGGTAGATCTTTCTCCCTCTGATAGTTATGTATTTATCATCCTTGAACTCAGAGAGAAGCCTGATAACTGTTTCAGGAGCGGTTCCAATGATATTGGCAAGATCCATACGGGTAAGGTTCAGGTAATCTTTCATTGTATTTTGTTGCTTCGGATAGAAGGAATCAAACAGAAAGAGAAGTGTTTCTGCAAGTCTTTCTCTTACAGGCTTGTATGCCAATGAGATCATCCGTAATTCTGCCTCTTCTAAAAGTTTGCTTAGCATCAGGATAATAGAACGGGTAAATTCGGGATATTTGATCATTAGTTGGAAAAAATCAACTTTTGAGATAAAGCAGACAAGTGAATCCTCAAGTGCGGATGCAGATACTGAATGATCATTACCACTAAGCAACGCTTTCAAACCAACAAATTCACCAGGCAGAACAACACGGGTAATATGTTCTTTTCCCTCCTGCGTATTTTTGAATACTTTTATCTTTCCTTCACGTATACAAAAAACACCCAATGAATTATGTCCTTCCTCGTAAATAAGCTGACCTTTTTTATAAAAGAAAGTATTTTTCTGTTCATTAAGGTACTGAAGATCAGCATTGTCAAGGGCGTGAAAATAACTCAGGAACCCTGATTTACACTCCTCACAGAGAATATTCCTGATTTTCTTCATTTAATTGGATGTTTTCTTTTATAAATCCGGATTAAATTTACAATTATTCTTACAAATGAATTAAAATAACTAATTTTATTCATGTTACTTATTTCTATTTCGAACTCGCTGTAAAACATGGATAAAGCTTGTCATATTATAATTACAGGACTCGTGCAGGGGGTAGGATTTCGTCCATTCGTTTATCGGATTGCATTGAGATACAACTTGTCTGGATGGGTCAGAAATACTAGTGAAAATGTCGAAATTTTCGTTCAGGGTCCAGAGCATTCGATAGAAGATTTTATTAATGAACTGAATTCTAATCCGCCATCGGCTTCTCATATTCATAATATTATTCCTGTCTTCACTGAACCGAATGATATGCAGGGATTCCAGATAAGAAGAAGTGAAAATATATCTGAAAAAATTACGGAGATCAGTCCGGATATCGCTGTTTGTGATGATTGTCTTGAGGATATGAGCGTTCAACATAACCGTGTGAACTATCCTTTCGTCAACTGCACTAATTGCGGACCGAGATTCACTATTATCGAGGATCTTCCTTACGATAGGCAAAATACCAGTATGAAGGTGTTCCTTATGTGTAATTCCTGTAGAAATGAATACGAGGATGTTCACGATCGTCGTTTTCATGCGCAACCTGTCGCATGTTCGGCTTGTGGTCCGCACTATACACTTTATAAAGGAAGTGAACGGATTGAAGGAATTGAGTTAATTATCTCTTCTATTGTCGATTCTTTAGAGAAAGGAGAAATCTTGGCTGTAAAAGGATTGGGCGGATATCACCTTGCTTGCGATGCGGGCAATGAGAAAGTCATTAACAGGTTGAGGTTGATGAAAAATCGTGAAGGCAAGCCTCTTGCAGTAATGTTTCGAAACGTTGAGACGATTAAGAAATATGCAGAAGTCAATTCTGTCGAAGAAAATAGTCTTCAATCGCTTAGAAGACCAATTGTGCTTTTACAGTCTAATGGTAAAATCAAACTTGCACAAAGCGTAAATGTCGGATTGAATACCATTGGTGCCATGTTGCCTTATCTTCCTTTCCATCACCTTCTTTTTTCTAAGTTAAATATTCCAGCACTTGTTCTGACCAGTGGGAACATTTCTGATGAGCCTATTATTATTGATGACAGAAAGGCGATAGATACTTTTTTACCAAAAACTGGTGCCATCCTGGTGTACAACCGGGAAATAGTAAATAGGGCAGATGATTCAGTCGTGAGGATTATCAATAATTCCGAGAGGGTACTCAGGAGATCACGAGGATATGTACCTTCCCCAATAATATTAAATCTGGATACTAGTAATATTCTTGGTACTGGTGCTGAATTGGTCAATACTTTCTGCACTGGCAATGGCCAGCAGGCCATAATAAGCCAATATATTGGAGATTTGCAGAATGTTGAAACGACCTCGTTTTATTTGGAGGCCTTAAAGAAGTATCAAAGATTATTTAGAATGAAGCCAGAGGTCATTGCGACGGATCTTCATCCTGATTATTTTGTGAGTAGATATGCAGAAACCCAGGCGGATTCAGGGACCCTGATCAGGATTCAGCATCATCATGCTCACATTGCATCCTGCATGGCAGAACACCATCTCGATGAACCTGTACTGGGTGTTGCCATGGACGGAACTGGATTTGGTACCGATGGAAATACCTGGGGTGCCGAATTCTTATATTGTGATCTGGCCGGTTTTACAAGGGAAACACATTTTGATTACATTCCATTACCTGGTGGTGATAGGGGAATTGAAGAACCATGGAGAATGGCCGTCTCTTATCTCTACAGAATTTTCGGAGAAGGAATGGTAAATCTAAATATTCCTTTTATAGGAAAAATTGGGAAAGACAAAATTGATATAATAATGAATATGATTAAGTCTGATACCAACTGTCCATTGGTTTCCAGTGCCGGTAGGTTATTCGATGCTGTTTCAGCTTTACTGGGCCTCTGCCTTTATTCTACTTTTTCATCAGAAGCGCCCATGCAACTTGAATCAATAATTGCAATAGGTTGCACTGATCTTTATCCTTTTACCCTTAATGAAACTGTGAATTTCGATTTGACTTTCACCGGTATATTAGCTGACATCAAAAAAAATATTAAACAAGAAGTAATTTCTGCCAAGTTTCATAACACAATAATTTCTGTGATCGCAGAAGTAGTTATTAAGATGAGGCATCATCATACATGCAGCAAGGTGGTATTATCCGGAGGAACATTCCAAAATAAATACCTACTTGAAGGGATAGAAATGATGTTGAAAAGAGACGGCTTCGAGGTCTACTCACATCATATCGTTCCGACAAATGATGGAGGAATATCACTCGGACAGCTTACAATTGCAGCGAAACGCAGAGAATTAGGTCTTTTGACTTAGCGCATGTCATTGATCTCAACCCCCGGAAATTTTGATTTGTCAAACGTGAAGTCAGATGCAGGTACCTGAATGTCTGTCTGATATTTAGTGATTTTATAGGTGAATGTATTACCGCTTTTGTCATAAAGCATGAAGCTTCTTACCTGTTTTGTAACTTTGTCTATGACAAGAATTGCTTTTGTGAAATTCTTGATAACATTCGGAATCAGTTCAATAGTTACCTCATCTGGATCTTTTGAGGGTCTGTCTTTCAATATTCTGGATTTATAATTTGCATTATATGAGCTCAATAGTTTTGAAGGTGTCAATGCATCATCTTTCGAATCAAGATCATTGATCTGAACTTCATTGGATTCTTTCATGTATGTCCATATTAGCTTACCGTCGCATATAACTTCCTGACCTGAAGCCTTGAGCTTGTATTTATCTCCTGAGAGTGTTAGCGTGCCTGTTTTTTCTTCATTTATCTTTGCCTGCTTATTTTCCATCGTGTAGGAAAAATCAGCCCTGATTGTTTTGTATGATTTTGTCTTAGCACTTACCTCATCAAGCAGGGCGATTGCTTTAGTGTCCTTAGTCTGGCTGAACACAGGCAAGACTAGAATGAACGTTAATACGGATAATAAAATTTTCATATTTAACACATTATAAAAGTTTATAATTCTAAAATTACGTCTGGATTAAATCGCTCCGATATCTTTCAGGTGGATCTCAAGTTGTGTCAAATCCTTGTATCGGACATCACGTGCCTTGCTTCCTTCAAATGGACCTACTATTCCTGCAGACTCCAGTTGATCGATAATTCTTCCTGCACGGTTGTATCCTAGTTTGAGTTTACGTTGAATAAGCGAAGTCGATCCTTGCTGATTCTGGACAATAAGGCGCGCAGCATCAGCAAACAATTCATCCCTCGAATCCGGATCAGTCTCCTTTATGTTTTCTGTTTCTTCTTCATTGTATTCAGGCAGATGGAATGCATCAGGGTATCCTCTTTGGCTGCCTATGTACTCGGTGAGTTGCTCAATTTCCGGTGTATCAACAAATGCACATTGCAACCTTATTAAGTCGCTTCCCGTTGACAGAAGCATATCTCCGCGTCCTACTAATTGATCAGCACCACCTGTATCCAGAATCGTCCGGGAGTCGATCTTTGAGATAACCCTGAATGCAATACGGGCAGGGAAATTAGCTTTGATCGTCCCGGTTATAATGTTGACCGATGGACGTTGGGTAGCGATAACAAGGTGGATCCCAACAGCCCTGGCTAACTGGGCAAGTCTCGTTAGCGGTGTTTCAATTTCTCTTCCTGCCGTCATGATCAGGTCGGCAAATTCATCAACCACAAGTATCAGGTAAGGAAGGAAACGGTGTCCATGTTCGGGACTCAGTTTCCGTGAGATAAATTTTTCATTGTATTCCTTAATATTTCTTACCTGCGCATCCTGCAATAGATCATAACGGTTATCCATCTCGATGTTAAGAGAATTAAGGGTACGGATAACTTTTTTCGTATCTGTAATAATTGCTTCCTCAGAATCTGGAAGTTTTGCCAGAAAGTGCCGTTCAATCTTTGAAAATAACGACAATTCCACTTTCTTTGGATCAACCATCACAAATTTGATCTGTGAAGGATGCTTCTTATAAATAAGTGAAGTGATGATGGTATTTAATCCTACCGATTTTCCTTGACCTGTCGCTCCTGCCATCAGTATATGAGGCATCTTTGCCAGGTCAACAACAAAGGTTTCATTTGAGATGGTTTTTCCCAGAACGATTGGTAATTCATAGTTCGATTGCGTGAATCTGGGCGAAACCAGCAATGACTTCATCGAAACGGTTTCAGGATTTTTATTGGGTACTTCTATCCCGATGGTCCCTTTTCCTGGTATCGGCGCAATTATGCGGATACCTAAAGCGGCAAGGCTTAAGGCAATGTCATCCTCCAGATTCTTGATCTTCGAAATTCGCACCCCTGCCTCAGGAACAATTTCATATAGGGTAACCGCTGGACCAACAGTTGCCTTGATCTTGTCAATCTTTATCGAATAGTTGTTCAACGTTTGAACTATCCGGTTCTTATTGGCTTCGAGCTCCTCTTTGTTAATATTGATCTCTTCACCGCCATAATCCTTAAGCAAGCCAAGGTGTGGAAATTTATAATTTGGAAGGTCTAAAGTAGGATCATATTTAGTATCAAGTCCGAGATGAACTTTCCCATTTGAATCAGATGTTTCTGAAACGGTCTCTTCTACAGGTTTTTCTATTTGAAGTTCTATGTCGCTTGATTCGTCCTTATTCCGTGTAATAGGACTAATTTCTTCTTCCACGCGTATGTCAATCGGTTCTTGATTCTCTTTGGCTTTCACTGGTTCCTGAAAAAATATATTCCCTTCTGATTCTCCTGTTGATTCAGGTTTTGTCATATGTGTCACAACTTGCTCTTTTGGTACAATCTCCCCATTTATATCAATTAAAGACATTTCTTTTGCTTCCTTTTTCTTAAACCAACGGAACGGGATATTAAAAGAAATGATAAAGAAACTTACAAAAAGAAAGATCAGTAAGAGTATCATTCCTGAATATCCAAGAAAATCCTGTAAGAGTTTATTGGTCTCTGACCCGTAAACACCATAAAGGAGGTCGCTTTCTGGAAAAATTACACTTAGACAAACCGGTGTCCACACAATTCCAAAGAATGAATATTTAAGGGTTTTAGTAATTGGGAAGATTTTAAGAATGAAGCTACTCCAAACCACTCTGAAATGAATAGATAAGCTGAAAGTGCACCAATTTTTCCAACCCAGTTTTCAGGTGTCTTACTCTCGAGGAAATGATTTAGAGAGAAATTGGAGAAGACTTTGTTTGAAAAATCGAAATCTGCCTTCCACGTCTGTACATAAGAAACGAAGGCAAGAAATAGAAATATTGCAAATAAAAGGAAGAATAAACCAATCACCCTTAGATACCGCTCATTAACAGGTTTTCTCTCTTTCTTCTCTTTTTTCTGTTTTACCGGCTTCTCTGGCTTCTTTTTTCTGGTACTCTTTTCAGGTTTTTCAGTTTTTTTTGCCTCGTGAGTTTCCGGCTCTTCATCCTTAATGTCCGACCTGAATGTGTTTGCCCTCAGTGGACTGGTTTTTTTACCCATAGATGTTCCTTACAGTATTATTCACCACCTCCGAATTTGCTCTTCAGTTCCTCCTGTGTTGTCAGGGTATAATCAGAAGGAATGTCAAAATCTTTAGCAGAAACACTCTTTTTTTCAATACTCGTAGCACTTAATTTCATATTAGCCTGTGGAGTCTTGATAATGAACTCAAGCATAACGCCAGGAATTTCTTGATAAACCGGGTTATCGAAATTAGCATCTTTCCCACCTAATTCGTCCGTGAACCAGGTTTCAAATATTGTTTTTACCCCGTCTTCATCAGTGGTGACAATTGCCTTTTTACATGTATATCCTGCAATGTTTTTGGTTTCGTTTGTAATATTGATAGTCCCTTTTGGTTGTTCAGCATTATCCTTTGCAATTTCCTCAGTGGTTTGTTTGATTGCATACTTTTGTCCCATCATATTTATCAAAGTCACTTTCGATTTTGTCGTATAATCAACAATTTCTATAGTCGTTCCGCCTCCTACATTCATCTCAGTCCGTGCTTTGGAACCTTTGATAGTAACTGTCATGACTTTAGGAAACATGTTTAATTGGGCTTCGCTGAACTTGCTTTCAGGATATGAGATTTTGTAAGTTATTACTCCGTCGAAAGGTTTACCTGCAAAGAGTGCGGCTGAGAATAAAAACAAAAGAGTGAAAGTCAAAGTACTCTTCAGGCTGGTCTTTTTCATTGTTTATCTTTTTAGTGGTTTATGACATTGCTTCTGAGAGAAGCAAAGATATCTCATTTTACAATTCTTAACAATTTGCTCCAACGGATTTTTCCGTCTATTAATGATTTGTTTGGGTCAAGTGAGAGCCATACAAAGATAGCTTTACCGACTACATGATCTTCCGGAACAAAGCCCCAGTATCTTGAATCAGCAGAGTTGTGACGGTTATCGCCCATCATCCAGTAATAGTCCATCTTAAAAGTGTAGCTGGAACATTCTTTTCCGTTTACGAATATCTTACCATCTTTTTCTTCCAGTTTATTTCCTTCGAAAACTCCAATGATCCTTCGGTAAAAGCAAATATTCTTTTGAGTTATAACTACTGTCACACCCTTCTTGGGGACAGTAATTGGCCCGAAATTATCTACATTCCATCGATAGGAGGAATCAAAAGGAAAGATATCCGGATCCCAGTAACCCACAGGACGGGAAATAGGTTCTATAGCTCTTACGTTACTTAATTCCTTTATTTTTGCAAGTGATTCATCTGATAAGGTTAATTTGTAGTTTCCGTTGTTATCAGTCTCGATGTTCTCAGTTATATCCAACTTTTGGAAAATCAAAGAATTGATTGATGTTCCATCAGTATGGACCAGGTATGTGTATTGTCGTTTTCCGGGATTTTGCTCCTCTTTGCCGTTGATAAATACTTTCCGGTTTACGATCTGTATCACATCTCCAGGGATACCGATGCAACGCTTGATAAAATTTTCCCGCTTGTCAACAGGTCTTGCAATTATATCTCCGAAATCATCCTTATTATTCCAGATTGCCGACCGTCCGTATTGTCTGACCAGCTGATAATAGCTTTCATTACTTTGATATTTTGTCGAAAGTGTATCTCCATCTGGGTAATTGAAAACAACCACATCCATATTCTTGATTTTCTGCAACCCGGGGAAACGGTAATATGGAAGCTCTATCCATTCCAGGTATGATTTTGTATCTTCAGTTAAAGGCAGTGTGTGATGCACAAATGGAAATGAGAGTGGTGTATTCGGGACCCTCGGACCATAGTTCACTTTACTGACAAACAAATAATCGCCCACAAGTAAAGTCTTTTCCATCGAGGACGTCGGTATGGTATAAGCTTCGATCAGAAAGATCCGTATGATACTGGCTGCAATAACGGCAAATATAATGGCATCAACCCATTCACGTACCACGGTTTTTTTTATCACAGGCCTTTTTGCAGGATCAAGATATACCTCTTTCTTTGAAAATCCTAAATAGGGGAGGTAGGCGAATGGAAACAGCACTCCCAATGCCTGGTCCCCAAGACCGTACTTCTTGAAACATTTACAAATTTCAACAACCATCAAAAGTATTACGAATACATTTATAAATGGGAAAAGAAGGAACAAATACCACCACAGGGGCTTTTTGATGATCTTTAGCCAGATGTAAAAATTGTAGAATGGAATAATGCTCATCCATCCCTTGTATTTGGCTTTTTCAAAGATCCCCCAAAGTCCGGCAATAGAAAGAATGAAAAAAAATATCGTAAGAAGAATGTAAATGTTCATATGAAGTTATTTTGTGATATATATAAACGTTAATATGGTAGGTTTCTTATCAATTAATCCTTAAATTATTGTTAATCATTAAAGAGAGAGTAAGTCTTTCATTTCAAAGATGCCTTTTTTACCCACCAGCCATTCGGTGGCCAGAATGCTTCCAAACGCAAATCCGCGCCGGTTTTTGGCAGAATGTATAATTTCAATGTAATCCACTTCCGATTCATATTTTACTTTATGCATCCCTGGTACATTCTCTGTCCGGAAAGATTGTATTCCCAGCTCCTCTGGGTTTTCTGACGGCCTTTTGACCCATTTTTCTTTTCGTTCAGTGATACGGATTATGTCATTTGCCAGGACAATCGCAGTCCCACTGGGCGCATCTTGTTTATGAATATGATGAGTCTCTTCAATAGAAATCTCATAGTCTGTCCTGTTCGCCATTAACACAGCCAGCTTGCGGTTCAACTCAAAGAACAGGTTAACTCCTATGCTGAAGTTTGGTGCATAAAAAAGAGCCTGCCCACGTTCCAGGCAATCCTTTCTGACCTGTTCCAGATCTTCGTACCAGCCCGTCGTACCGACTACGACAGGAACATTAGCATCAAAACAATGATAAATGTTGTCAAGAACAGTGTCTGGTTGCGAGAATTCAATGGCTACATCTGCTTCTTGTAAACGATTGCCTTCCTTTTCCCAACCTTCAATGGAATCTATGATAAGGGAAATATCATGCTTTCTTGAAATAGCAATGCGCTCAATTTCCTGTCCCATCTTTCCATATCCCAGAATCGCTATTTTC
>JBEKQA010000116.1:0-10369 GCA_049520195.1 Bacteroidales bacterium | reverse complement strand
GTCACAAAAAGAGGGGACATGTATTTCAAGCTTAACTTTAGAACACAGTCTTCCGTTGATTTGTGATAAAGATAGCCGCCCAGTACCGCTCTTCCAGAAAAGTATCCGAATCCGTTTATGAAATCCCCTGCTGATAAGTCCACACTGCCATAGAGTCTTGTATAATAATCAGTGATTTCCGGTCCCAATGTTATCTTGAAAACTCTCCCATAAGGGATAATCTCCGGTTTCCCAAAATGGAGAATATAATCCGATAAATAATAATTGTTCGCTGAAAATGCAAAAGCTGTCAGAAATCGGTTTGTGTTGTAATATATTTTATTCGAATCTATTGAGAATCTGGGCCGTGAAGCAAACGACCTTCTGAATAAGGATTCAGCAATCACAAAGCGCATTGGAATTGTCGGACTCCTGATTTGGAACGAACGACCTCCCCACAAGTTTATATCGCTGTAGTAACTTATTTCAGAGATGATTTCATTTCCATTTTCTGGATTTTGCTTTTCAACCTCCATTTTGTTATACTGGTATCCCGCACCAAAAGACCATTTGGTTTTAATGGAATAGAAAGGCCGGTTGCAGGAAATCCCGAGGGATTGATCTCCTAAGTCATCTTGGTTATAAAAGACTGAGGCACCAAGGAAACTTCCGGCAATATTATCCCAGGAATATGATGCACCATCTATTTGGAAGAAAGTTTGCCGTTTTGTTTTAATTGAAAAACTGGTTGTAAGCTTGTTATTCAGACCGAGAAAATTCCCGTCGTAAAGACGAACTGCTAAACTACTTGTGGTCGCAGTTAATACTGCAACCCCGATAGAGAATACATCCTTAGTGACTATAGTTACATCCACTGAATCAGCGGAAGGATAAAGAATGGTAACGTATGTTTTAACATCGTCGATAGATGACATCTCGCGAATATTCCTTTCATTATCGGCTAACACGAATGGATCGACTTTTTGCCCTTCTTTGATGAAAAGGTTCTCACGGATGACCCAGGAACGTGTTTTCACATGCATTGCATTCAGTGTCTTACCAATACTGGTTTGAATATTTGCCAAAGTGTCATAGATGCTTGTCCCAAAAGGATCAAGGGTTTCGATATGGATATGGCGGATCACCTTTCCCTCGAACTGTTTAAAAGGTACTTCACTTTTAATTTTGTGCGAATTGCCGGGTAAAGGTTGTATATCATTCGGTTTAAAAGCCAGTCCATATAATAGGCGTGAGAATTTCCTTCGGGAAAACTTTTTATAAACAGAATCATAAAACGTCTTCGATCGTGTCGCACTTTTACTATTTCCTGCAGAGGGTTCAGTTGATTTTATGACAAAAATCGTGTCTTTTAAAATCTTGTAGGTCCTTTCTTTATATTTAAACCAGGTTCCTTTTTTTAGGGAGATGGTATCAAAAGAAACCTTGACCTCAGGATGTTTTGGATTTTCCTGACCCCACGATGGAAGTAACAAAAATAAAATGAAAATGGTTGAGAAAAAAGTCCTCATGCCACCGCCTAATGACAGTTCAAAAAACCCGATTGATTGATGACACCTCATTTTTTCAGTTTCTTCGGAGTTATAATCCTTGGAAAACCAATCCGAATACTCACTCCGCCGAAGTAAACTACCCCATTCTATGAATGAATAATCCATAATTATCCCGAAAAAGGTTTATCAAATGGAAGGGTAAATATTCATCAGTTAAAGGTGGTTAGCGAACTGATCTTCCAGGTTAATAATACGGTTACAAAGTTGAGGTACATTAAGATAAATCATGTTACACAAATTCAGATTTATCTTACATCATTCACACATTTAAGAAATTGATCAGAGTTAAAAAACACAAAAAAGCTGAAAATGTGTGAATGATGTAACTCTTTTCTGCAATTGTGTAAGGCATTCAGGAGGCATCCGCCTCATCTTTGTATTATGAAACCTAATTCATGATTTGAATCCGAAATAAGTGCTGTCAGGTAAAAATTAATCTTGCTATTTTAAAATTAATATTGTACGCTATGAAAAACATACTTTGCTTAATGGCAGCCATGATTATTTTTGGCAATGCTTTTTGTGGTACAGCCGATTCTACCGTAAAAAGTAATGATACAGTT
Source organism: Bacteroidales bacterium (assembly GCA_049520195.1). Classification (GTDB taxonomy): domain Bacteria; phylum Bacteroidota; class Bacteroidia; order Bacteroidales; family FEN-979; genus FEN-979. The sequence continues at coordinate 8,256 of JBEKQA010000116.1, read as the reverse complement.
AAAAAGGATCTAAAGCATATAAGAACAAAGGTTTACCATATTAACTACTTTGTTGAAGGGTCAATAATTTGTGTTGGGATGGTTGGAGATTTATTTGCCATCCCACGTTTAAAAAGCAAGCCAACGATTACTGATACAGAACTCGCTTTTGCGAATTCTGATCAGCAGAAAGATTTAATTAACACTTTTGACAGGTGGTCTTTAAGGCAACCCTCGTCGGACCGAACGCTCTGGAAAAACATTTCCGATGATGGGGAGATTGGGATTTTTCTTTTACCCACTTTGCTTCTTATTGATAAAAACATCCGCAAGGATTGGCTTCATTTATTATTTATGTATGTCGAAGGGCATACAATTACTTTTACGGTCTATAACTATAGCCCTCTTGGACCATGGTTTCAGAACAGATTCCGCCCGGCGGTCTACTATACTCAATTATCTGCTAGTGACCGTGAGAATTCAAACAACCGCAATTCATTTTATAGCGGACATGTTGCCTCATGCGCCTATACTACTTTTTTCATGGCCAAGGTATATTGTGATTATCATCCCAATATCGGAGGGTTAAAATATCTTTTATACCTCGCAGCTTCAATTCCCCCTTTAGCAATGGGATACGCACGAATAAGGTCATTGGATCATTTTCCATCAGATGTTGCCGTGGGTTTTGGGTTGGGGGCAATTATTGGAATTGTCGTTCCTGCATTGCATAAATATCCATTTAGTAAACATCTTTCTGTAGGCTTGTCCTCTTCCCCTGATGAAGTGGGTGTAAGTCTCTGCTGGAAATTGTCAGATAAGCATGTTCTCCCTCCTGTAAATTAAATTCGGAAAACGAAACAAACCTAGGGCATCGGAATCATTATCATTTGAAATGAAATTTGCAAATACGAGAATAAAAAAAATATTTCTTATTGTAACCGGGTCCTTACTCATTGCAATAATGGCGGTTATTTTATTGCTCTCCCCTATTGAAAAATCCCTGGCTGAAAAGTATGTCCTGAAATATTTGGGGAGGCAGATTGAAATGAGTTGGATTTATATAAATCCATTTACCGGGTATGTTCATATAAGCAATCTGAAAATCCATGAATCGAGAAACCTGCCTGAGTTTAAAATAAAGGACACCATCTTCTTTTCAGCAAACGGTGTAAGTGCAACTTTTGCCATATTGAAGCTTTTATCTAAAACGATCGAAATATCAGAAATAACATTAGATCAGCCTAAGGGAATCATCATTCAAAACAAGAATGAGGTAAATTTCAGAGACTTGATAAAACTATTTACCCCAAAAAAGTATCGTTCTAAACGGGCATCGTTTCATTTTAATATTCAGAAGATAACAATAAAAAATGGCGAATTCTCGTATCTCGAAAAATTGACTCCATTTAGATATTTTATCAAAAATGTAAATTTTGAAAGTGAGGGGAAACTTTGGAATGCAGATACCCTTTCTGTAAAATTTTCATTCCTGTCAGGGCCTGCAACCGGAAACGCAAAAGGCATATTTACCATAAACTTTAAAAATCTTGATTATCACTTTGAGACTTTCATAGACAAATATGATTTGAAATTCCTGCAACAGTACCTCACCGTCTTGGTAAATTATGGAAAATTCAGATCCAACCTTGATGCAAATATCACAGCAAGCGGAAATTTTAAAGACCTGGAAAATTTAATTGCAAAAGGACTGCTAGAATTCAATGATTTTCATATCGGTAAAACCCAGGTTGAGGATTATGCCTCATTTGATAAATTAATAATACAAATAATTGAACTGAGCCCGAAGAACCATCAATACCGTTTCGATTCTTTATCCCTATGCCACCCTTGTTTCAAATATGAGCGCTATGATTCTTTGGATAATCTACAAAGGATGTTCGGGAAAAATGGTAATAATGTCTCAGCATTCAATGCCGCTCCCGGAAGGTTCAACCTGATCCTTACGATTGGGAAATATATAAAAGGACTTGCACAAAATTTTTTCCAGAGTGATTATGCTATTAATCATCTTGAAATAACCAAAGGCGATTTTATTTTCCATGACTTTGCGATAAGCGAGAAATTTTCGATTGCAATAAAGCCTCTATATTTTCTGGCAGATTCTGTCGGTAAAAATCAAAAACAAGTGACTGCATATCTCAAATCCGCTATTCAGCCTTATGGTAATATTTCCGTATCCCTGAGTATAAATCCAAAACAGAATGGGGATTTCACCATGCAATACCATATTCAACGGGTAGCTGCCTCGGTGTTTAATCCTTACCTGATCACTTATACTTCTTTCCCGCTGGACCGGGGGACCATTGAGTTCAATGGTACATGGAATCTTAAAAATGGAATCCTTCAGAGTGTTAATCACCTGGTAATAATTGATCCACGTGTAACAAGACGATTGAGAAATAAGGATACAAAATGGCTTCCCATGCCGCTGATCATGTCATTAATCCGAGATCGTGGCAACGTTATTGATTATGAAATTCCAATAACCGGTAATTTGAAAAATCCAAAATTTCATTTGCATGATGTAATCATGGATTTGCTTACAAATATTTTTGTGAAACCAGCTACTACACCATACAGGTTTGAGGTTAAGAATCAAGAAACTGTAATTGAAAAATTCCTTACACTGAAATGGAAATTCCGGCAAACTTCACTATTATCTTCCCAGGAGAAATTTGTAACAAGTATTGTTGATTTTCTGAGAAATAATCCGGATGCCTCTATAGCTGTCTATCCATTACTATATGCTGAAAAAGAAAAAGAACACATCTGTTTTTTTGAAGCCAAGAAAAGATATTTTATGTTATTGAAAGCCGGGAATGATCAACTTTTCAGTAAGAATGATTCCCTTGATATTGATAAAATGTCTGTAAAGGATTCTTTGTTTATCCGATTTCTAAACACAAAGGGTGGTGGAAACCAAATGTTTACGATACAGGAAAAATGTGACAAATTCATTGGTTCAGCTATTATTACTGCAAGATTCAATCAATTAAATAAAGAAAGAGAAAACGCCTTTATGCTGCAGTTCAGGGAAAAAAATGTGGATAACCGTGTAAAAATTTACCCAGGCGAAGAAAGCATCCCGTACAATGGATTTTCATTCTTTAAAATAGTCTACAAAGGTGAATTTCCTTATGCATTGATCAAGGCTTACCGTAAAATGAATGAATTAAATGATGAAGCGCCGAGGGAAAAGTTCAAAAAGGAACGAAAGCAAACCAAAAGCGCGCTTTCTGAAATAAGTCCATGATGAGAAGGATTTTAATTAAATGATCACTTTCTGCAAATGTGTGAATGATGTAACTTATTTCAATTGTTGTGTAACACAAATCCATATAAAAGTGTGCAACTTTGTAAAGTGATAATTTCTTCACATAAAACATAAAATGTATGAAAACCAAAAAGCTTTTTCTTTTGATTCTTATTATCTTCTGTATAGGTACATGGGTCACACCACAAAAAGTATCTGCACAAGGAGGATCTGTCAATTTCCAGGTGTTTTATGATAATTTAAGTCCTTATGGAACCTGGGTCAATAACCCTGAATACGGGTATGTTTGGATACCCAATGTTGCTCCCGGGTTTAGCCCATACTCTACCAATGGCTACTGGGTATTCACAGACGAGGGGTGGACATGGGTTTCTAATTATCCATGGGGATGAACGCCTTTTCATTATGGCCGTTGGTACACTGATCAATCTTATGGACCTATTTGGGTTCCGGATAATGAATGGGGCCCCGGATGGGTTACCTGGAGAAGATCAGGAAATTATTACGGATGGGCGCCAATAGGGCCTGGTATTAGTAACAACGTAGCCTACAGTAATGCTTATAATCCACCTTCTAATCAATGGACATTTGTGAGGAACAAGGATTTTGGAAGAAGAGACCTCAATAATTACTATGTCAACCCGTCAAATAATGTTGCGATCATTAAGGAGTCCACGGTAATCAAAGATACCCGCATAAATAAACAACGCACTGCATCATACAATGGAGGTCCCGCAAAAGCGGAAGTAGAAAAACTGGGGGGAAGACCAGTTACTGCCGTTCCAATTAAAGAAAGTACTAAACCTGGTCAGAACCTTAGCAACAATCAGCTTCAGATTTACCGGCCGCAAGTTCAAAAAACCAGCTACAACGAACGGAAACCTGTCCCAACGAAAGTGGCAAACTTGAAGGATGTGAAACCTCCGGCACAAAGAACTGGCGCAACTCCTGCTCAAAAAGTAAATCAAACGGATCAGCACCACCCATTACCACCAGTACGGACAGTTCATCCAGAAAAGCAACAACAGCCTCAGCAACATACTGTTCAACCAGCTAAGCAGCAAACGCAACCACAACATACCGCCCAACCAGCTAAGCAGCAACAAACGCAACCACAACATACCGTACAACCGGCTAAGCAGCAGCAACCACAACAGCAACAACATAATGCTCAACCTGCCAAGCAGCAGCAACCACAACAGCAACAACATAATGCTCAACCTGCCAAGCAACAACAGCAACAACACAATACTCCACCACCCAAACAGCAACAATCACAACCACAGCATGAAAATCCTCCTCAACCCAAAGAAGAAAATCCTCCACATTGATTGTATATTAATTGCTTTGATTGATTCAGAAACATAAGTGTTTTAACCTGACAATTATTATTTGAAAATGAAATTGGAACCTGCAGCAATGTAGAAAATAAATTAGAAAGGCTAGGTTTATGAAAACCAAAATAATGATCTTTTCTTTTCTTTTTATGCTTTATGCAAGTATACCGATAACACCGCAAAAAGCATCTGCTCAACCACCGAAGCAGCAGCAACCACAACCACAAGCTCCAATTCAATCGCCAAAGCAACAGCAGGATTCACAACCACAAGGGAATGGTCAACCGCTGAAGCAACAACAAGCACAACCGGAACATCCAGGTCAGCCGCCAAAGCAAAGAAATGCACATCCGCGACATCACAGTCAACCTACCAAGCAAGAGCAATTACAGCCTCAAGGTCCTGGTCAACCACCAAAACAGCAGCATTCACAGCCACAACAAACCAATCCAGGCAAAAATGCAGAAAAGGGACAGTAATCACAGAAAACTAAAACACCTATAAGCATGGGTAAATAATAGCATCATTTATTTTCATATTATTTAATATATTCTACTAACTTAAAATCATGTTTATGCCACTATTAACCATTTTAATTGTACTTGTTGTTGCAGGTCTTATTTTATGGCTTGTCAATACCTACATCCCCATGGATCATAAAATCAAAACCATCTTCAATGTTGTGGTTGTGATAATTGTTATCGTTTGGCTCCTTAAAGTATTTGGCGTTATTGCTTACCTGATGCATTATCATGTCTAGAAATGGTCATTGTTGAAACAAAAAGACTACCCTGGAAATTCAGTTTCCCAGGGTAGTTAATTAGATATTACAGTGGATTTGTGTTACAGATGTTTTCAGTTGACGGCATCTTTGTTCTGTTTAAATTTATTCACGTCCGTTCCGCCAGTAGCGGAAATCTTAAAAAAATGAAAAATGAAAAAAATAGTTAAGAATGCCTGTATTGCAACCGTCTTGTTACTTTTATTATCCGGATTGACCTGTTGTTTTACTACATCCGCCATATCAGGCGGTGTTCGATATTCAAATCCTTCCTGGGCGCCTCCTTATTATCCGGGAGTAAGATATTATTACATTCCCGATATTGAAACTTACTACGATCTATCTAACCAGGATTTTGTCTATCTGGATAATGGTCAGTGGTTATTCTCCAATACTTTGCCACCAATGTACAGTGGGTATGATTTGTACAACGGTTTTGAAATTGCACTGGACATCAATGTGTTTCAGCCATGGATGCACCATCATTTTTATTTATCGCACTACCCCCGTTTCTACTACAATAATGTTTATCGCGGTACGGAAATTGGAAACATCAGGGGCTTTAATGAAAATGTAGAAAAACCATTTTACACAACACCGGCAGACCGTGCACGGATGAGTGAATTGTCGAAAAATGACAAGTCGGAAAAACAAGTCAGAATGACACGGCAACCTCAAAAGCCAAATTATTACGGTAAAGCTATTGGACGGCATGTGAGGGTACAACCCCAAATGAGAGAAAATACCCGGGGAAACCAAAGGCGGGTGACCCAAGGTGGAAACCAGGGGCATGGAAACCAAGGCCATCGGAAGTAGAATCATTTATTCTGGTCCAATAAAATAAATTACCGGGATTAAAAGCAAAATTGTGTTTAGTATGATTGCCAATATATTTTGCCTTCTCCTTTCAAAGAGGTAACAGATGAATGTTATTCAGAGTGCTCAGTTCTGCTATTGGCTTTTATTAAGGGGATCGGGTTAATAACAAAAAAAGTGAAAAAAAGCAAAAGACGGCCATTAACATTATTCTTTGTACTAGTTTGTTTATCAGTTAATGCTCAGCAGATATGGTCTTTGAAGGCTCGTATTGATAAAGCATTTAAAAGAAACATCTCACTTAATCAAGAACGACTGATCAGCAAGATAACAAAATAAACCTTGTTTAATCAAAGGCAGGATTGGTATTCTATTGGGAATTATCATTTCAGAATTAGTAGGAAAGTTTGGTGATTGGTCAATTGTTATTACGTGGGCATCCATTTTCTTGTCTTTCGTGTTTTTAGCAGCGGTGGGATTTTTTTTCGGTTGGTATCCGGCAAGGAAAGCTGCATCGCTTCAACCAATTGAAGCCTTGAGGTATGAATGAAATTAAAGAAATAAATGAAATAGTAATAGATTAAAAAGCTGACATCAATGAAAAAGTATCCATTGATCCTGCTCGTAGTTCTGCTGAGTCTTCAATTCCCATCGTTGGCTCAGAATGATACAATATCTGCCAGTAAGCTCAAAGCGATGGCTACGGATGATTCCATAGCCGCGAAGCCGCTTAGTTCTATTCCCAAAAATGAACGGACTCCTTCCATTGTCCCCGATATAGGCTATTTTAAATCCATCCTAACTGATTCAAGGGACATCGCCATCTCACCCTACCGGTGGAATAAGTATCAATGGATCGCAGTCTCAGGTGTCGTCGTTGTGGCAGGTGTTTTGTACACTCAGGATGCCTATATTCAGAAAGTAGTTCAGAAGAACCAGACTCCTTTTTGGAACAGTGCCTCGAAATATGGATTGGAGCGTTTGGGCAGCGGCGTCTATAGCATACCTGCATTGGGGCTCCTTTATGGAGTCGGGGCAATAGTTAAAGATGATAAAGCACGTTACACGGCATTAAAAGGTGTAGAAGCATATCTGTTAGGTTTCATTGCTGACAATATAATGAAACAACTTACAAATCGGCACCGGCCTTATCAGAGCAATCCGGCCAATCCGGATATATGGAATGGCCCATTTGACCTGAATATTAACAGCTCATTTCCGTCAGGACATTCTACGAATATATTTGCAATTGCTACAGTTGTCGCGACTGCTTACAGCAAGACTATCTGGGTTCCAATTGTTTGCTATACTCTTGCTGGACTTACTGCTGCCTCTCGCGTGTACCAGAATGATCACTGGTTCTCAGATGTATTTGTTGGGTCAGCATTGGGTTTTGCTATAGGGAGGACGATCATGAATAACCATTTAAAAAAGTTGAAGGTCCTTCCCATAAGCCATGTTGGAACAGGTGTCATGATAGTCTACAACCTTGATTGATATCCTCACTTTTTTCTTCCTTTGTCTTTCGTAATTCTTAATTCTTAATTATAGTATCCTCTCCGCTGCTTATCCTGCAAATAAAGCAGAAGAAATATTTTCTGTTCCATTCTCACCGTATGCATATTTGGATAATCAGTTTCGTACCTGTCATTGTAATAAATATAATTTTCAAATCCTATACTCAGGCCTTTGTAAAGGGCCACGGTAATTCTTGGTTTTAAAATGTGGAGGAAATTATTTCCAGGTGTACCGACATAGGTGTGAACCATGAAGAAATAATAAATCATTGAAAAAGTCGCGTATTTACTAAGATTGACTGTGCCTTCAAACTTCCCCTCCAGACCCCCGCCAAAATTGTAATCTCTGACCTGCGCAGTATCAAACACACCCAATCGCTTGGTGCTTCCGGCAAAAGGTACTATAGCTAGATGGACTTTGGTATAAAGATTGCTTGTCTTACTTAATGGTAGTTTAGTAATTACTCCACCTCCAAGACCAATGGCGCCCATCTCAAATGTTTTTGTATCCCAATAATCATAATATTG
>JBEKQA010000115.1:0-10448 GCA_049520195.1 Bacteroidales bacterium | reverse complement strand
CGGAAAACTGGATGCTCTATTTGGCAAATTTCGGGGGTATCATCCTTACTTACCTTGCAGGTACTGAGATTGACACAAAAATGATGCGGGAGAACTTTAAAGAGAGTTTTCTGATAGGGTCATTCTCTTTTTTGTTGCCGTTCATTGGTACAGTTGCATATACTTATTACTTATCAAATTGGTCATTACAGGGGTCATTAATCGCCGGTTGTGCGTTATCAACAACTTCTTTGGCTGTTGTTTATTCCGTTTTAGTCGAGACGGGGTTATCAAAAACCACTATTGGTAAGAAAATTATGTCAGCAACTTTTATCACCGATATGGGGACTGCTCTTACGCTCAGTGTCCTTTTCATTAAACCCACCCTCTATACATTGCTTTTCATAGGGGTTTCAACCGTTCTCATTTATATCTTTTACAAATATTCATTTAATGTCCTTAGAAATCCGAGATGGGCTAACAAAGTCATTGAACCTGAGATTAAGTTCATTTTCTTCATACTACTAATGTTCATTTATTTTGCCAAACTGGGTGAAGGGCATGCCGTTCTTCCGGCTTTCATTCTTGGATTAATTATGTCAAAACATTTCAAGGAACAGAGGAAAACAGTTGTTATCAGGAATAAACTTCGAACAGTAGCCTATGCCATCGTTACACCCATCTTCTTTATTGTTGGTGGAATGAAAATTTCCATTCCTTTGATACTTTCCGCAATAGGTCTTTTCATAATCCTTTTTGGTATTAAAATAATAATGAAATTCATTGGGGTCTATTTCCTTGCTAAAAAATATATGCCCAATGGTAGTATTTACACAACACTTCTTATGAGTACGGGATTGACCTTTGGAACAATTTCCAGTATGTACGGACTTCAAGCGGGATTGATTAATCAGGTACAGTATTCCGTTTTGGTTGGCGTCGTGGTTGCAAGTGCAGTTATACCGACATTCATCGCTCAGAAATGGTTCTTACCAAAACATGAAGAAGATATTGTTTGAGAAATTAATCCGAACCATCCATTTCATCAATAAAATCAACCACTTTCAGATAATCTGGAATGATTCTAAAGTTAGATAATTGGTCAGTTAAGTGTACGAAAACACTCCTAAAACCCACGTAAATCGTGGGTTTTTGCTTTTTGGGTGCCCAAATAGGTGCCCAAAACACATTTTTTACTTCCCTTCTTGTAAAGACTAATAAAACTAACACTGCGAGCATAATTTACATGAAACGCCCCCCCCCTTGTATCAAACCTGATTGCTTGTTAACTTTGAGTTTTATTTTATAATAGGATTTATGAAAACAGAACCAATCCATGTAAGGGAAATTCAGAATGCGATTGTCAATTTGGCCAGCCTTGCCGAAACGTTATTTGAAACAGAAACGCCTTACGAAGCCCTACTGAAGGAAGTCCTTAAACATAGGTATTCAGATGAAGGATGGCCTCCAATGAAGGCGTATGAAGAAAAGTTAAACTTAAAGTCTGGCCAAGCTAAATCGATGCTGGTCAAAATCTTTAACGATTTAATGAGCCGAGTTTGTGCTTATAAAGAACCACGATATAGGATCACTGACGTCGTACATCAAATATATGTTCAGAATTATGGCAAATCATTCACCTTCAGATGTCAATTACCTGTAACCCCAAAAATTGGAGAACAAGTTGAATTCCCCTTTTTAAATTCCAAAGTGGGGTCTTCTTTATTTCATGTAAGTCAGATTGATCACGCATTTGATGATAGAACGCAAACGATCACTTTATGGCTGGAAAGTGGCCATTATAACTTCTATAAAAAATTTAACGAGGAAAAAGAGGACTTTGAAAGGAATTTATAAAAGGTATCAAGGGAAGAACGCTCCACATTTTTATATTTCCACAATCTCCTTATCCCTCACCTGTCGTACATTAACATTAGTGAATATCTTCTTATATGCACCCGCTTCGAATGTATGGATAGGAACCAAATTCTTCGGACGGATGGCATCCACCAACCGTTTGAGCGTTTCAACATCCGCGTGACCGCTCGTGTGCAGGTGATGCTCAGTCAAACCTCGGCTTGAAAGGTACTCAACGAAAGCCTTGGTTCTTTCTTCATACAGATAGCCTTCCCACATGGAATAGATAAATGTACCGCCGTCGATATTTGGTATCAGTTCCAGGTCAGATTGCATTGTGGGTCGCACAATCATGACCATGTTTTCAGCATCATCAATGATCTCTTTCCGTGTAATCTTGGAACCCCTGACTTTATAAAGAAGTTCCAGCATTCCTTTCCGCCTGATCATCTGGCTGAGGCGATATGGATAAAAGACCCGGATTTCAGGATATTTTTTTGAAGGGAACGGAATATCATCATAAATTGCCATGTTTGTTAACACATTGGCTATATAAAAATCTATGGCTAGAATCTTGTGTGTTTCTTTGCAAGCATTATAAATAGAAATAAGCCTGTCGATATTTTGCCCGGAAGTATAGATTAAATTTATTCCGGCGTTTTTTCGAAAGAGTGTGATCAGTTTCTCTTCGATCGCTGTTTCCGGCAGGAACTTCCCCTTTGCTCTTCCAATAGTCGTTCCTTCCAGGAGCAGAAAATCAATATCCTTTTCAATGGTCTTAATCAATGACTCAAAAGCCAGTGGATTCCTTCCATGATCTCGGAAATCGCCGCTATAAAACAGCGACTTCCCCTTTGATTTGATCAGGAATGCATATGAATCAAATGCAGAATGGTCCATTAACCAGGGAGTGATCTCCATGTCACCGATCATGAAAGGCTGCTCACGTTTGAAATGATGAAAATTGTTAATGCTCCAGGACCGGTTGGTAAAGATATTTGTCAGTTCTATTAGATGATGCGTGGCCTCTCCAAGATAAAATTTACAATTCCTACCGATGAATCCAGCCAATCCATAGTGGTCCTGGTGAGCATGCGATAAAACAAGAGCAAATTCCTTGTCACTTTTCACCCCATATAAGCCCGGAATATCAGGTAAAATGCCTTGAGCAATCAGGTCTTCCCTTAACATTTTACTAAGTACAGAAGAATCAAATTTTGTTTTGTCGGGATTTACCAGAGGCATCCCGAAATCAACGACCACATGGGTAGTATCCGTCCATATCTCAACACAGGATCCGCCGATTTCGCTGGCACCACGATGGATTTTGAAGTGCATTACAAAATATGTCTATTTCGTTTCGAAACAGATATAAGGTCGCAATTGTAACCAGTTCCCCCAAAGTAATAGCATCCCACCGCAACCCCTCTGATTCTTGCATCTAAAGACTTTGCATTATTGTTTATCCATTGTTGTTCACAATCTCCAAATAGCAATAAAGGATTCACCTCAAGGGAAAAGGTCTTTAAGGAGGTTAGAGTCTTCAGGTTACCAGGAAGAATTCCCAATCGTTTTTTTATATCAAATACTTTCCTGTAATATACTTCAATGTCTGACTTAAAGGATTTGGCGAAGTTGTTGTAATCAGTTAATTGAGTAAGTATCTTCGTATTATAAACTCGCTGATCACCAATCGTTTTCAATTCAACAAAAATTATTTTCTCATTTGTCATATCTATCCAAACCAGATCAATTCGTATTTTGCTGCCGCCAAATGAGTATGCGAATTCTGAATCAAGAAACTGTCCTGCATTTTTGACAAACTTGGACTGTATCCCTTTTTCAGATGATGCAGAATAATGGAAAGAAATATTATCTTTTATTCTTTTCAGTGTTGTGCTATTAAATGAATGAATCGGTAATAAGTCAATATTTGTCTTTGAAAGGGTAATTCCACCAGCCCGGAAGTCATAGTTAATATAATCTCCCTTATCCGGCAATAAGTATTTATAATGTGTCTTGCCGGAGTATTGTTTGCCATCAAACTTTAATTCTCGAATGACACTGCCACCATGATAATATATATCAATGTAATTATCCTTTCGTATATCTACATATAAATCATCATCAGAGAGGATTTGATTCCACCATGTTGGGGGTTTTGTTGCTAACTCGTTAAAAAGACTTGCTGTAACTGAAAGTTTTTTCATATTGGTCTGATTTAGTTTATTGCTTTATGCAAAAGCTCTTTGAGTCTTTCTGACAACAAAGAAAAATTTTGAGTTGACCAAAAAGGAACTTCAATAGCAGTGATCTTTACTACCACATTATCCTGAAAGCCTGAATTGATTTCAAATGTATCCGGATCATGCAAGGTCTCGTTGATATTGGGATACAATAATAAAATCTCGTTACACCCCCTCTTATAAGCATAACTTACCATCTGGTACAAATCAGATTGCTCAATCCCTTTTTTCTTGTCCTGTTTAAAATTCCTGTCACGCAATTTATATTTTGTATCGATGATAATATTTCTTTTAAACCCATCTTTACTTGTAAGAAAAATATCATGTTGCAGATTAAAGACTCTGGGGTTGTTGGATAAATATTCATCGGACTTCTGGTATTTAACATACCATGACTTAGAAAAATGACATTCCAGGAATCCTGCAATAAAATCCTCAAAAATATATTCCATCGGAAACAACAAACACCATTGAGAAATATCATAGTTTCTGCTGGAATAGATTTGCTGGCTGATTATCAACCTGCAACTATTAAGGACAATCTCATAATTGTTGTAAAAAGAATTAAGAGTAATCGACTCTACATCATGAATGTTGTATGGTAAATCTTCTACTTCGTCTAACATAAAGATGGTTTCCTGCAAAAGGCGCATATTTTCAGAGAATCGCGTCTGCGCGATCAGCAACCGTGCACAGTATTTGATAATCCTGTTTACCTTATTATCGAAGAGGAAAGGCTCATAATCACATTCAATCTGATGATAGTTTCCTTTACTTAAGCTATTGTTTAAGTACCTGCCAAAGTTGATACTTCCTTTTGGCGTTATCATCGATTCTTCAATCCTCTGATATTGCATCAGTGGCTGATTTGTAATTGTTTCAAAAAACTGGTTGGCTATCAGATGAATGATCAACTCGGGAAATTCTTCAATGTGCTGAGAGTCAAGTGCAGCTTGGTTAAAGGGAAAGCGCCATTTGCGACAATATTTAAACCAGTAGAATATATGCCTGAGCATAATTGATTTGTCCTGGCAATCAGCCTCCCGAAAAACCTTTGGGTAGATCTCAACAAGTTCTGATCCATTTTGAATAAACCCAACATAATTGTTTGCCCTTATTTTTCCTCCATCAAACCTTAGAAATGGTTGATATGATTTATCTGACAATTCTTCCGTTTCTATTTCTTCATAGAAAACACCACCATGCAACCAAATACCTTGAAGCAGTTGCTTTAAACCCCTTGTATTTTCCGCGGGTTCCCATTTCCCATATTCAAAAAGAAAGCTCATTCAGCTTTTGGGTTAATATCCCAGCAATAAGTTGATTTATTATATTCTATTTTAAGCTTTGTATTATTGAAAAGCCTGCTAACAGTTTCAGTTTTACCAGAAAAATATTCCATCAGCAGCGGGATTACTTTTGTTTTAAGCAAAGTTTCAACAGGCTGCTTTTTCATGAAATAAGCATGTCCGATCAAGTAATCGGCCGATTTTCTTTCTTCAAAAATAGCATCATTGATTTTTTGTAATAATTCAGCTGCCTCTGGATCATAGCCTTCATAGATAGGATAATAACCAACGAATTCAAACCTTCGGCGTAATGCAATATCGATGAGAGCGATGGATTTATCCGCAGTGTTCATCGTGCCAATGATGTACAGATTTGGCGGAATACCAAATTCCTTTTCCCCGTTTGGCAGGGTTATCTTAAGCTCATTTATTTCGCCTAATCTCTTGTCATCTTCAAGAAGGGTGATTAACTCGCCAAAAACCTTTGAAATATTGGCACGGTTTATTTCATCTATTATTAATACAAACCTCTTTAGCTCTGTTTTTTCAGGAGCAACAGTTTGTAATGATTTTGCATGTTCTTTAAGTTTATCGACCAAGGGGTTGTAATAAATACCCAAACCTTCCTGTCCATAATCTAGTGTTCCTTCATAGATCCCTTTCAAATTTTTTACTAATAAATCATGACCGGTACCCCCACTCTGTTTTGTAAACTTCATTCTGCCTTCGTCTATATCGATAGACGTTACCTTAAATCGGTAATTAATTCGCTTCATGGGGATCTCAATTTCAGTGACTTCCTCTTCAATAAGCTTGCTGAAAAATGAATTAAATACCATGTTGAAATCTATAACTGCTGCACTTGAATTTTTCGATGTTAGCCAGTTGTTTTTTGCACGATCATTCAATTTTTTAAATATGCCTTCACGTTTGTCAAAACGTAATGTTCCGGAGGTTACATCGGGTGAGATTCCCACCATAAAATCTTCGTAGGTATAATTTTGATGAAAAGTAACAAACTCAATTTGCTCTTCTTTTCGCAACCGATCGAATTCTTGCTTATTGGCATCATGACTGCCCATTGATTTTCCCAAAGCAATTTCAACAGCCGTGTCAATGCTGTTATATGTTTTTCCTGTTCCTGGAGGACCATAAAGTATGATGTTCTTGCTGTCCATTAGATTCTCGTTTTTGTTTGATACAGAAGGAATGATTATATTTTGTTTGAATATTAAATTGATGTCAGATAGTCGGTTTAATTTTATTAGCGTCTCCCACCAATTACCTGCTCCGGGGCCAATCGGAACAGATCCTTTGTAAAGTTTATCTTCATTCAACCAATTTACTTCCAATCTTCCTTGATCTTCTTTTTCTTTTGAGACTATTTCACCAATGCCAGTGATTTCAACTGTGCTTGCTTTCCTTGAAAAATAACGTATAGCAAGCATATCCCCAACATTAACCTTTGAAATAAGTTTATAAATTCTTTTCCCTTGACGTGAATCCTCATCGTAATCTGTCTGCCAATATCCATCTGATAAAAAATCTTGTGTTTTATCGATATCCTGATTCTTTCCCCATATACATGCACCAATAAAATATTGAACCTGACTTCTGCTCCTCCAAAGTATATCCTGAAAAATCAATTGAGTTTGGTTCCCTAAAAAACAATTTTCATTGAGCGTACTTCGAGATAAAGAAACTAACTCTTCATCTTTCTCTATTATGGGAAGAATGACTTTACTGACATCTAAAAAATGAATATATTTTAATCCGGGGTTTACGGGTTTCGTCGTGGGGAAAAGAGTTAAAAGTAATTTATATATATCATCTTTATATAAAGGATACTTTTCAGGATAGTTCATAGAAAGATAAAACGATATAGTCCTCTCATCCTGCTGATGGTTCAACTTTTTTCCATGTGCTTCAACAACTCTCGGCAACAATTCATTCGCACTCTTTTGAAAGCCTTCAATCCTTGACTGTAAGTCGTTTTCTTCAGCATAGAGGAGGAGAAACATTTTTCTTACATCTTCAGGATAATATTTAGCTGCTTTTGAGATAAAGCCAGATGAATTCTGGTACATCAGATTAGTTCGTTTGCTTATTGCAGATTTAATCATTGACTCGAAATCTGTGGCCGTTACATCAAATGAATTCTTATATTGCTTGGCACATATCCATTTATAGATCTCTCCTTCATTTTTATCCTCTTTAATGCGGTTCTTATAACTTGTAATTAATTCCGAAAATCTTATTATTGCTACTTCGTTGTTAAAATTAAATGTGAAGAAATCAAGCATGCCAAGTTGTTGTTCCCCAGTTTGAATCATTAATTCTTTAAAGGATTCAATACACTCACTATAATCTTTTTTTATTCCCATCCATTCAAGAAATTCATTATGTGAATTGTTTGTGATGGGGAAAATCGATGGATTGATATAATGTAGCCATGGTGAATATATGCCACTCTTCACTTCAGGAATTTTTAATAATTCATAGTTTTTAACGAGTTCAATTGCTTCTTCGGATGTTTTAATTAAAAATGCTTTCTTTAAAAAATCTTTTACCCCTACTAATTGACTTGCAGATACACTATTCACAGATGCAAGTCCTGCTCCAGTGTATCCGCATTCATTCAAGTTGTGTGTTTTCTCTAAAAGTTCTTGGTGTTTTTGTTGGTCCTGAACATTGGTTGTAAGGTACTTCACGAAATTGTCATCCTTTGAACCATATTTCAGCATCTGGATCAGGCCTGTCAGGTGTTCGTTTTTGAGTGGCTCATTTTTTAAGGTTTCTGCAATGATTTCTTTTGCAAGAAATGTAAATGCAGATTGTTTCAATCGTTGTTTATAATTCTCAGATAGCTTGTATTTACCAAACAGAGATACAAATTCTGGTAATAGTTCTCTTCTCATACCAATGGATTATGTTAAAGTATTCATTCAATTTCAATTAATAGTATTCCTTTATGTAGCCATAAGCCTTCTCAAAAAGCTCCTCCTCTTTGTGTAACTGATACTTCAAGAGGGTTTTTCGTAACGATTTCTGAACTTCCCGCTCGCCAGTAATGGTAGTTTGCCAGCCCGGGAAGCGCACGATCTTAACAATCTCATCAATGTCGTTTACAATCCGTTCAACAACAGCCGGAGTTTTGTCAGTTTTCATTTCGAGGAAAAGATCTGTTAATGCCGTTTTTGCTGATTTCTGTTCTTCTGGTGTATAAATCTCTTTCTCAGCCTGGAGAGTTTACTTTGCAATCTCACACAACTGCTTGATAAATTCAATGCTGCTGATTAACCCCTGTTCTGCTTTCTGGCGAAGTATTTCTAATCGGTCGCTAAGCTTTTTAAATACAGGTATTCCGGTTTTTGATTTAAACCGTCCGGTCAATATTTTTATGATTTTTTCAGCATCTTTTGGATTCTTTTTGTTCATTAGATCATCGATCACTGCCGCATCCAATATCATCTCTTCCATATCCTCCTGGATTCCGTCTACATGGATGTGCTCATGGATGAGTTTTGTGGTCTGTGCTCCCAATGCATGCCAGAGCAAACGTCCGTGGTCATCTGAAGATGGCCGAATAGATGTATAGACTTGGGATAGCCAGCGGTATTCATTCTGGAACATGTTAAGTATTGGGTCGGGACTTAGCGATTCCCATACCTTGGCAAGTGAAATATAATCCTTTGCAAATGCATCCCTTAATTCATTTGTGTTGATACAATCCTGAGCTGCACTTAACCCCTCAAATCCTACTTTGGTTATATCTATTCCCGGAAAATGTGATAACGCTTTTTCAACAAGTGAAGGAAGTTGATCCCGCAATGCTTGTAAATTCGTTATTACTGCCTTGACAGTTTCTTCATCAAATGCAAGGGCCTGGGCCGTGTCGTCAAATACACCAAAATAATCCACGATCCGGCCGAATGTTTTATTTGGAAACAATCGGTTTGTGCGACAGATAGCTTGCAACAATGTATGGTCCTTTAATGATTTATCCAGGTACATTGTTTGCAGGATCGGTGAATCGAAACCGGTCAATAGTTTAGCAGTGACGATCAGAAATTTCAGCGGTGAAAGCGGATCATTAAACTTCTCAATGATTTTCTCCTGCTGATCTTTATCAATTCCCCATCTGTGTTTAAAGTCAAAATCATCGTTAGCCGTTGTCGAAATAACAACTGCGCTGGTAGTCTCCCCCATAATCTTATCCAACTCTTCTTTATATTGTACACAGGCAGCACGATTTGGAGTTACGATCATCGCCTTAAAACCTTGCGGTTCGACACTGGCTTTGAAATGACTGACTATATCTTCCACGATAGTTTTTACCCTTTCGGGTGAAGTCAGGAATACTGCCATCTTAGCCGCTTTCTGGCTGAGTTTGTTTTTATCCTCCTCGCTAAGATCATTTGCAAGCTCGGAGAACGCAATGTCAAGATTTTCTTTGTCGATATGAATCTCCGGCAACCGTGGCTCAAAGTGAAGTGGAAGTGTTTGCTGGTCACGGATACTTTCCTGGAAAGTATAACGACTCATGTATCCTCCTGTGTCCTCTTCGGCCCCGAAAGCCCAGAAGGTGTTTTTATCCACCCGGTTGATAGGTGTTCCGGTCAATCCGAAAAGAAAAGCATTGGGAAGCGCCGATCTCATTTTCCGGCCAAGGTCCTTTTCCTGTGAACGGTGCGCCTCATCCACCATCAGAATGATGTTATCCCGCATATTCATATCCGGGTAGGCATCCTGGAATTTATAGATTGTGGTGATGATAATCTTGCGGGTATCCTTCTCCAGGAAATCGTGAAGATCGCTGATACTTTCCGCATTCACCATATTAGGGACTTCCGAGGCAGTAAAAGTTCCGGTAATCTGTGAATCGAGATCCACCCGATCGATAACGATAATTACCGTTGGACTCTTTAAAGCCGTTTGTTTCCTCAACTTTTGTGCTGCAAATACCATTAGCAATGATTTTCCAGAACCCTGGAAATGCCATATAAGACCCTTTTTGATTCGTCCTTCAATAACGCGATTTACAATTGCATTTGCTCCTTCGTATTGTTGATACCTG